>JACQDI010000564.1 GCA_016201195.1 Acidobacteriota bacterium
AGTCCAAGGATGACGGCGTCACCTGGTCGCCGGTGGTCGATACCGATATCCCGAATCCGGGTTCGGGCCTGGAAGCCATCGTCCTGCGGGACGGGACCTGGCTGCTGATTTACAACGACACGGAGCGCGGCCGCCATTCGCTGGTGGTGGCTCTTTCCGACGACGAGGGGCAAACCTGGAAATGGAAGCGCCACCTGGAGCTGGACGGGCGGGAGAAGGGCGCGGGATCGTTCCACTACCCGTCGATTATCCAGGCGCGGGACGGCACCTTGCACGCGTCCTACAGCTATTTCCTGAACCACTTGCCGGCAGATGCTCCGCGCAAGTCGATCAAGCACGCGCATTTCAATGTGGCGTGGGTGAAGCGTTAAGGCGCTTCACGCAAAGCGCAAAGGGCGTCAAGAAAACCTTTTACCTCGGCCAAGCGGCACGAAATAACTCGACCGCCTGCTGGATGCGCTGGGAATAGAGATTGGCCCAAACGCCAAGCACCAGAAACGGAACCACGGCCGGCAGCGCCCAGGCTTTGTCGCGCCAGGGAAGGCGCATCTGGGTGTCCCACCGGAACAGCTTGAGGCTGAGCAGGTAAGCCACTCCGGCGGTCAGAACCATGGCGAGGATCTCGGGGACCATCGCCGTCAGTTGCATGCCTCGGAACAGGATGGCCTGCATGGCGTAGACCACGTAGAAGCTTGGCAAGAACAGCGCCACGTGCTGGATGGACGGCGACAACTGGGCGAAGGGCACCGTGGCGCCAGAAAGGAACATTAAGGCGAACCACAGCAAGTTGCAGATCACCTGGGTTTCCTGCATGGTGTTGGCCAGGCTCGCTACCACCATGCCGATGCCGGCAAAGGCGAACAGGCCCAGTGAGCCGATGGCGAACAGCTCGAGCGGGTGCGACGGCCAGGGGATGTGAAACGTGACGCGCGCGATCCAGAACTCCAGCGCGACCACGAGTATCTGGAGCAGCCAGTTGGCTAGGATCCCGCTCACCAGCAGCGGGCCCGGCCCTGCCGGCAGCGGGCGGAAACGCCGCAGGATGTTCTTCTCCCGGAAGAACACAATCTGAAACCCCACGCCCCAGAACCCGCTCCCCAGAATCGTCAACACCACCACGGGCCCCATCAGGAATCGAACCGCTTCCGGGTTTGCCTTCCCGAACAGGAACCCGTAGATAAACAGAAACAAGATCGGGAAGATGATCGCGAAGAAGATGGCCGTCCGGTTCCGGATCAGCAATTTTAGGCGAATGATTGTCAGGTTCCACATAATAGTAGGCAGTAGACAGTCAACCCTTCGGGATGGAGTTTGAGAGACCAGTAATGAGGCGT
Source organism: Acidobacteriota bacterium (assembly GCA_016201195.1). Lineage (GTDB taxonomy): Bacteria > Acidobacteriota > Terriglobia > Bryobacterales > JACQDG01 > JACQDI01. The sequence goes on from JACQDI010000564.1 coordinate 1,335, forward strand.
CCTGTCTCGGCCGCCATTTCCATCAACTGAAGCTCCTTTTCTGGGATGTACTTGAGTCTTCCGGCGATCAGTAGTTGGGTTTCGAGTTCTCGCAGGAATCCGTGGGCGATCGAGAGGGAGCGATGGGACCGGCGACCTTGGCCTTCGGCGATATTCGACGGGATCGAAACAGCAGCCCTGCGCATCTGAATGGTCAGACCGTACTGCTCGTCCGTCGGAAAATCCTTTGACGCTTTATAGACCGCCTCGACCAGGTTCATCGCTTTCTGCCAAACGATCAAATCGCTGTAATTCCGGCTTGCCATGGCGCACCGCATTCCCGCTGCTACTGCCTACTGCCTACCGCCTACTGCCTACTAATCCCGCAAACTTCGGCCAGTCAGCTCGATGAACACGTCTTCCAATGACGGGCGCTCCAGGTGGACCTGGACGACCTCGTTGTCTTCGGCGATCAGGAGGCGCATCAGAGCGAACTCGATGCGGCTCGACTGCTGCGACTGCTGGATGAGCTGGCTCGGGGTACCCAGGGCGATCACCTTGCCGTGATCCACGATCGCCACCCGGTCGCAAAGCAGCTCGGCCTCCTCGATGTAGTGCGTGGTCAGCAGCACGGTGCGCCGCTCGTCCTTGAGCCGGGCGATGAGGCTATAGATTTCGCGGCGCGTCTGCGGGTCGAGCCCAGCCGTTGGCTCGTCGAACATCACCACTTCCGGATCATTCACCATCGCCAAGGCCAGGGCGAGCTGCTGCTGCTGCCCGCCTGAGAGCACGTCATAGAACACGCCACGCTTCTCGGTGAGGCCGAAGCGGTCAAGCAGTTCGGCGCTCGGAACACGCTGCTGGTAGAACGAGGCGAACAGGTCAAGCGCCTCCTGGACGGTGATCTTTTCCGGAAGCGCGGTTTGCTGCAACTGAATGCCGAGGCGCTGCTTAAGCTGCCGCGTCTCTACGCCGGGATCAAAACCGCACACGGAAACCGTGCCGCCGTCACGCGAGCGCAGCCCTTCCAGGATCTCGATGGTGGTCGTCTTTCCCGCCCCGTTGGGGCCGAGCAGTCCGAACACCTCGCCGCGCGCGATCTGGAAGCTGATGCCACGGACCGCCTCCACGGGTCCGTAGCTCTTCTGCAAGCCCTCGACTTGGATTATGATGAAGTATTCCTCCCTCTGGCGGAGACTTTCCATGATACAAACCCTGTTCGGTTCCGCGCCACCCAAGCCCGGTCTCTTCGAGCGCCTGCAACAGGCGGTGGAGAAGACGCGAGCCGGGCTGGTGGACCGCATCGAGGACCTGGTCCAGGGCAAGAAAGAGATTGACGCTGAGCTGCTCGACGAGCTGGAGACGACGCTCATCAGCGCCGACGTCGGTGTGCGCACGGCGACCGAGGTGCTGGAAGCCGTCCGCGAGCAGGTGGACCGCCGGGAGTTGAACGATGCGGCGGGGCTCAAGGCGTGCATTCGGGAGAGATTGCTCGAGATTCTCAAGGGCGCCGAGCGGCCGGTGGGGGCGGTGAGCGACGAGCCGGAGGTGATCCTCGTGGTCGGGGTGAACGGCACCGGTAAGACCACCACTATCGGCAAGCTGGCGCACCATTTGCAAGACGGAGGGAAAAAAGTTCTGTTGTGCGCCGCCGATACGTTTCGCGCCGCGGCCATCGAGCAACTGGAGATTTGGGGGGGCCGTACAGCCGCCGACGTGATCAAGCAACGGCCGGGCGCCGACCCGAGCGCGGTGGTTTTCGACGCGTTGCAGGCCGCGCGCGCGCGCCAGGCCGACTACGTGATCGTGGACACGGCAGGCCGGCTGCACACCAAGTCGAACCTGATGTCGGAGCTGGAGAAGATGCGGCGGACCGCGGGCCGTGTGATCCCTGGGGCGCCGCACGAGGTGCTGCTGGTGCTCGACGCCACCACCGGCCAGAATGGCCTGGAGCAGGCCCGCCAGTTCACCAGCTCGGCCGGGGTTACTGGGATCGTATTGGCGAAACTTGACGGCACGGCCAAAGGCGGGGTGGTGATCGCCATCGCACGGGAGCTGGGATTGCCGATTCGCTACGTGGGGGTTGGGGAGAAGATCGATGATTTGATCCGCTTCGATCCTGAAAGCTTCATCGAGTCACTTTTCAAAACCTCCGACACAGGCCGATGAACGCCCATCCGCGCCTCCCCTCGGACGATCGAGCTTGATCGTAAGATGAGGCTACGCTTATACTAAAGGTATGAAGACGGCGGTTTCCATTCCGGACGACGTGTTCGAAGGAGCAGATCGACTCGCGCGGCGCACGAAGAAGTCGCGGAGCCAATTGTACAGCGACGCAGTCAAGGAGTACGTAGCGCGGCACGCGCCAGAACAGGCAACCGATGCCATGGATCGGGTGTGCGCCGAGTTGGGAGATCCCACAGATAAGTTCGTTTCATCGGCCGCCCGCCGCGTTCTAGAGAGAAGCGAGTGGTGATCTCGCAAGGTGAGGTCTGGCGGGCCGATCTGCCTGCTCCGACCGGATCTGGTCCGGGGTTTAGAAGACCGATTGTTGTCGCGCAGGGGGATGCCTTGAACCGGAGCCGTATCGCTACGGTGGTGTGCGTGCCGCTGACCAGCAACTTTCGATGGGCGAGCGCGCCGGGAAACGTCTCTCTTCCGGCAAGTGTTACCGGGCTCCCCAAAGATTCCGTGGCGAACGTCTCTCAGATCGTCACGCTGGACAAAGATCTTCTCACGGAGCGCGTGGGTAAGCTCCCGCGCGCTAAGCTGGAACTACTTCTTGCGGGAGTCGATGTTGTCCTTGGAAAATAGGCCAAGCCGCGACCAAGCTAAGGCGCGACCTTGGCCTGCAGCCGGCCCCGGCAGGTCGGCCAAGGGGCCGACCGCAGCTCGCGGGGTTGCCCCACACCTCACCGAATGATGCGGTAGAGATTACTGTAGTCGTCGGTCCAGAGGCGGAGGTTGCGGCGGTTGGGGATGGGCGCGGCCGCTTGAAGGGCGGGCTGGTCGAAGAATTCTTTTCGGTCGGTGGCCAGAATCCAGTTGGCTGCAAACAGGCGCTCCTTCTCGTCGCCCTCGCTTGTCACCAAGCGCGCCTCCTTGCCCAGAGCCTTCGCGGCCAGGGCAACCACGGGGCTCAGGTCGAGATAGGTGCTCGATCCGTTAAGGGTCAGCACGCCGCCGGGCTTGAGGTGGTGGAAGTATAGGATGAAGGCCTCGAGCGTCAACAGGTGCACGGGCACCGAGTCGCCCGAAAACGCATCCACCAGCAGGATGTCGAACTGCTGGCTTGGCTCGCGCTCGAGGGCCAGGCGGCCGTCTCCAAGCACCACGTCAGTCTTGGCAGGACAGTCTTTCAGGAAGGTGAACTCTGAGTTGGCCAGTTCGATCACCTGCGGGTTGATCTCGTAGAAGCGATAGTAATCGTCGTGGCGGCCGAAGGCGGCGAGTACACCGGCGCCAAGGCCGATCACTCCGACGCGCTGCGGGGCCTCGCGCCGGTTCTGGAGCAGAGCCAGGCTCGCGCCCGACTGCGGCCCGTAATAAGTCGTTGGCCGGCGCCGCCGGGAGGGATGCAAGAATTGCTCGCCGTGGTTGATCACGCCGTGGGAGAGGTTTCGCGACGCGCTCAGTGTCCCCGGATCGCCGGAGTCGATCACCCGGAGCACCCCGTAGAAGTTGCGGACCGTCACTCGCGACTCGCCGATCGTGGAGCGGACCTGGATCGCCAGATACGCCAGGAGCGCCGCCGCGAGTCCCGCTACGGCCCACTTCGCTTCCCGTTTCGAGGTCTGGGTGAACCCGCCCGACGGATACTTGTACAACACCAGGACCGGCAGGAAGGCGCAGCTCACCATGCCGATCAGCAGCTCGTACGAGGCGTTGAACACGTACGGCGCGACAAGCCCGACAAAGACACCGCCCAGTGCCCCGCCGAGCGAGCACATCAGGTAGAAGGAGGTGAGATACCGCGGGTGTGGCTTCAGCCGCGCCAGCTCGCCGTGGCAAACCATACAGCACACAAACAGCGAAGCGGCGAAGATCGAAATCACCACGGGCAGGCTCGCCGTCTCGCCGTACCTGGAGAGGCCGTAGCTCATGCCTGCGAAGGCCAACAGCAGCAGGCGCAGGTACCAGTCCTGCTTATACCAGCCGCGCCCTTCGAAGCAGAGGATGAAGCTCAGCAGGTAGAGGCTCAGCGGCAGCACCCACAGGAACGGGATCGGCGCGACGTTCTTCGACAGGTGGGTGGTCACCGAGAGCAGCAGGATCGACGCGCAGGCGGCCAGGGTGACCCACAGGAGTTGCAGGCCCCGTGTGGGTGGCGCTGCGTCCGCAGACGCGGAGAGGGGGGGACGCGAGGACGCGGAGATAACTCCGTGACAGCCGCGGACGGCGGCGCCGCCACACAGGACCACGAAAGCCACGTAGGCCGCTGACCACCACTGCGTCTGCAACCGCGTCGCAAGCAGAGGCTCGACCACCACCGGGTAGCTGATCAGGGCGAGCATCGAGCTGAAATTCGACAGCGCAAACAGCCGGTAGGGGATGGCGCCCTCGTGTGTTCGCGCGTACCAGGCATGCACCAGCGGGCTGGTGGTGGAGAGCAGAAAATAGGGCAGCCCGATGGTCGCCGCGAGCAGCCCCAGGATGCGCAGCGCGGGATCCTCGGGGCCGGCGGGCTTCCAGCTTTCGTGCGGGGTCACCGGGAGCAGCAGCAGGGCCCCGAACAGCAAGGCGATGTGCACCGCGGCCTGTGCTTTCGGGCTGAGGCAGCGAATCGCCCAGTAGGAATACCCGTAGCCCGCCAGCAGGACCAACTGAAAGAACAGCATGCACGTGGTCCACACGTTGGCGGCGCCGCCGAACCAGGGCAGGATCACTTTGGCGATGATCGGCTGGATTTGGAAGAGCAGAAAGGCGCTGACAAAGATGGCGCCGGCGTACAGAACCACTCCGCCCGCAGGCAGCTCGGCGCGCCGGGAGGAGAGTGTCGGGGCTGCAGTTGTCACTCAGGCTAGAATCGACTGTTGCCAGGAAGACAGATAGGGCCTCTTGTTTAGTTCCGGAGGGAATTAGCCGCAGTGCCTCGGCGTGACTGGCCGAGCCGAGAAAGCCGGCCGGGGGCATAGGCGTTAAAGCAAGGATGCTTGGCGGTTCGAACTTGTGGCGCACGCACTCTTGCGTGCCGCCTCGACACTCGTGTCGAGGCTTCGGAGCCGCGTGTCGAGACGAGTAGGCATGCGCCGCGGCGCACAACGGAGCATGAAAACCGGGCGTCCCGATGAGTCGGGACGCGGCAGGCAGGAGTGCCTGCGCCACGATATGGGCACGAAAGCCGCCCAGGGGGCCGCCCTACTGCAACACCCGAAGGGCTGCGGCACCATTGGATGGGAGCTTTGCCAGCTCCTCCACCGCCACGCCCTGGTGCTTGGCGATCAGCCGCGGGGGCTTGGGGGGAATGTCGCGCGTCCCGTTGGAGCCGTCCCACTTCAGGTAGAGGTGCGGAGAAATCTTCTTCTCGTCCGCGCCTGCGAAGCGCAGGGCCGGGTACTTGAACTGCGGGCCGTGCAGCCAGCGGCCGCGCGCATAGTAAAAGCCATACATGCCGAGCTTCCAGGCCAGGTTCGAGCGCTTGCGGACCACCGAGAAATCCAGGCTCTGCCGCCACGCGGTCAGAATGAACTCCCACTGGAGCTTAGTCAGCTCGCGCGGCTTGAGGCCGCGGCCGTGGGCCATACGTGTATCTTCGAGCGGGGTGAAGATGGAGGGCACGTAGAGGATCTTGTTGTGCCGCAGCCGGTGCAGCAGGTCGAGCGACTGGCGGACATCGTCCTCGGTTTCGCCCGGCAGCCCGACGATGAAGGTGCACACCGGGAACCAGTTGTTGCGGTTCAGGATCTGGATGCCCTCGACCACGATATCCTGCCAGTCGCGGATGTCGAACGGCAGCGCCTTGCCGGACATGGTTTGCGCGGCCAAGCGCGCCGAACCGGTCTCGATGCCAATGAGGGGCGAAAGGAATTGTTTGTCCGGATGCGTGGAGGCGGGGTTCTTCAGCACGCTGAAGCGCAACAGCAGCTTCGACATTTCCTGGATCAGGTGCGGGTTGACCAGCGCCGGGGCGATGGTCGCATGGGAGAGCGGCACAAAATCCACACCAGGCACGCTCGCCACCGCCTCGTAAAAGCTCAGGATGGCGTCGGCGTTGGGGATGTAGAAGGGCTGCCTGGCGCCGTAAATGAAGATGTCTTCCGAGACGGGGAAGATACAGCGGCCGCCTTCGCGGACGTTGGCGCGCACGGCCTCGACCAGCGCGTCCTGGTCGAGCGAAACCCGCGTCTCGAGCGTGGGCGAGCAGAAGGCGCATTGGCGCCCGCAGCCGCGCGTCATCTCGACTACCCCGTAGGTAGCGCGACGCGCCGGCACCCGCAACTGGTCCAGGCGCGGCTCGGGCGGGCGAACCACGCGGGGCAACTCCTCGCCGGCGTCGGCCTTCCGGAACAGGTCGAGGACCACCCCTTCGGCCCGGCCGACGATGGTGCAATCCACGCCCAGGCGGTCGAACGAATTGGTCTTCTCGATTTGCCAGGCCCCGGCCCCGCCCACGATCACCTTGGGGCGATATTTGCGCAGCGCCGGATGCGTGTAGATCCGTTCGCTCTCGTACGCGTTAATCGGCACGGCGGTCGAGCCGAAGATGTTGCTGTAAACCCCGGTGGAGAACGCCACGCCGATCGGGTTGTGCGCGGCTACCCCCACCGCCCGCGTGCGCGGGCCCACAAACTGCCGCAGGTTCGACGGGTGGCACACTACCACGTCCTCGGCCGGATAGTGTTCTCGCAAGACGTCTTCCACGATGCGTAAGCCGAGCGGGACGACCTTGGCGGTGCCGTCCGGATAGCTCTCCGGATTCAGGTGCTTCTTGTAGAGGAACCGCGGCGCAAAGCGGGCCGGCACCGAGGCGTACACCATCTGCTTCCAGGGGCTGAAACCCTGCTCGGTGCTCTCCGTCTCCGGAGCGGTCAGAACAAAGCGAACACCCTGCGGATCATAGCCCATCCACAAACCTCGACGAATACCCAGTAATATAAGAAACTAACCTAATTGTAAACTAGAATAGCGTCAAGTGACTCCCGACAAAAGCCGCTACATGCAGGAGGCCCTGGAGCTGGCCTACCAGGGACGGGCCCTGGCCTCGCCCAACCCCATGGTGGGGGCGGTGCTGGTCAATGACGGGGTAGCGGTGGGCCGTGGTTTCCACACTTACGGTGGCGTCAAGCACGCCGAGATCCTGGCCTTGGAGCAGGCCGGGGAGCGCTCCCGCGGGTCCACGCTCTTTATCAACCTGGAGCCGTGCTGCCACCAGGGCCGCACCCCACCCTGCACAGATGCGCTCATCGCGGCCGGAATCGCCCGCGTGGTGGCGGCGATGGAGGATCCTAATCCGCAAGTGGGGGGCGCCGGGTTCGAGCGGCTTGCCGCGGCGGGCATCGCCGTGGAACGCGCGCCGGAGTTCGAGCCCCAGGCCCGACGTCTCAACGAAGCCTTCGGGCACTTCATCCGGACCGGGCGGCCGCTGGTGACCCTGAAGACGGCCCTTACGCTCGACGGCAAGATCTCTGCCCCCGACGACAACACCGGCTGGATCACCAGCGAACGCGCCCGCGCCCACGTCCAGCAGGTCCGCCACGACCACGACGCCATCCTCACCGGCATCGGCACCGTGCTCGCCGACGACTGCCTGCTGACCGACCGCACGGGGCTGCCGCGGCGCCTGCCCCTGCTGCGCGTGGTGGTCGATTCCCAGTTGCGGCTGCCTTTGAGCTCCAAGATGGTGCGCTCGTTCCAGCAGGACCTGGTGGTGGCGACCACCTCGGCCGCCGGCGACCAGCGACGTGAAGCTCTGGCCGCCCTCGGGATTTCCGTGCTGACCTTCGACGGTCCGGGCGGGCGCGTGGATCTGGACGCGGTGGTCCGCTGGCTCGGCGAGCAGCAGAAAACGTCGTTGATCGTGGAAGCAGGGGCCAAGCTGAACTGGGCGGCGCTGGAGGCCGGCGTGGTCGACAAGGTTCTGTTCTACTACGCTCCCAAGATCCTGGGCGGGACGGAATCGTTGCCCCTGGCTGCCGGCCCCGGCCGGCGCAGCCGCTCCTCGGCCATCGTGCTCCACGACCTGCGGACGTTTCCGGTGGCGCCGGATGAGTTTGTGGTGGAGGCGTACGTGAAGTGACTTCTCGCGCTAAGACGCTCACGCAAAGACGCAAAGGAGAAGCCTAAGGCCGCAAAGAAACCCTTTGCGCTCTTCGCGTCTTTGCGTGAGACTCGAGCTTTTGAAGTCCCCGATCTTTTCGAGGATCCGGCATTTCCCCGCAGACTGGCCGATCAAGCTGGACGGCATCTTAGCAGACGCGCGCTAGCTGATCTCGACTTCTACGTCCTCCCCGTTGACCCGCACCGGGTAGCTCTGGACGCCGACCGCCGCCGGCGGCCCCAGCACCGATCCGGTCTTGATGTCGAAGCGCGCCCCGTGCCAGGGACAGATGACCACGTCTTCGGCAACCATCCCCTGCGAGAGCGGCCCGCCGCGATGGGGGCAGGTGTTCTCAATAGCGTAGTAGCTGCCGCCGAGGTTGAAGACGGCGATGCTGCGCCCGCCCGCCTCGACCAGCTTGCCTCCTTCGAGGTCCTCGAGCTCGGTGGTGCTTCCGACTTTGATGTACTGGCCCATGAGCATATCCTTTCTCACCTCCAGGATACTTGACTTCGCGCGCCCGGCTCCACATAATTGTGCCTTCCTCGCCAATGGCTCTCCCGAACTCCGGCGCACGGCGCTGGTTCTTTCGCCTCCTCGCGCTGAGCTATCTGTGCGCCTTCTGGTCGCTGTATCCGCAAATCACGGGCCTCATCGGCAGCCATGGCATTCTGCCGGCCGGGGATTTTGTCCACGCTGTGCGCAGCGCGATGGGACCCGAGCGCTACTGGGCCTTTCCTACCCTGGCCTGGATCAGCGCCAGCGACACCTTTCTGCGCCTTCTCTGCTTGGGAGGCGCGCTGCTGTCTTTGGTCGTGATGGCAGGTTTTCTGACCGCGCCAATTCTGGTCGTGCTCTGGGTGCTATACCTCTCGCTGGTCGTCGCCGGGCAAGAGTTTTTGTCGTTCCAGTGGGATGCGCTGCTGCTCGAGACCGGATTCCTCGCCGTGTTGTTCGCGATGGAGAGCAGGGCCGTGTGGCTTCTGCGCTTTCTGCTGTTTCGCCTGATGTTTTCCTCTGGCGCCGTGAAGCTGGCGAGCGGCGATCCTGCGTGGCGAAGCCTCACCGCCTTGAACTACCACTACGAGACACAGCCGCTGCCCAACCCGATTGCCTGGTATGTCCA
>JACQDI010000127.1 GCA_016201195.1 Acidobacteriota bacterium
TGCTGCTCCACGTGGTTGCTGGAAAACACCCCCCAATAGACCTGCTGCGTGTTGTAGTTCAGATGATAGTCCCCGTGCCAGGCGGTCCCGATCTTCCCGCTCGTCCAGTTCCCAAACAGCCCCGGGGCAACCTTGCCCTCCCGCAAGCAGCAGGCCAGGAAATACTGGTTGTGATACCAGATCCGCTCGAGCTCCTTGTCTTCGAACTCCACGGCCGAGCGCGCCCAGAACTGCGTCCATTCCCTTTCGGAGTCGCGCTGCAGCTCGGCGAACGAGACACCGGCCAGCCGCGCCGCCTCCCGCTCCGCGTGACCCGCGTTGTCTTGGTGGTCCCGCGGTGTGAACAGGGTGAGATCCAGCCGGAACGGCTGCGGCTCACGGCTGCGCAGGAGCACCCGCTGGGCGGTCCGCTCCGCATTCCACGCGCCCCGCAGCCGGGCGGCCAGGGCGAAGCTGCCGTCCTGGCAAGCGAACCGGCCTGCTGCGGCGGCCAACTTCGGCGGCGGCAACTGCGCCTCCGGATCGGTATAGGGGTAATACGCGACCGAGACAAACGGAGCCGCCTGGTCGGTCGCCACGCACACGTGGTTCGCCGTCCGGTTCACGAAGCAGAAGACCTGCAGCCGGCGCTGCTCCTCGTGCTCCAGCTCGATGGTCAGCAGCCCGTTTGAAGGGTCGAGCGTCTGCCGCACCAGTCGCGTCATCCGCGAGTCCCAGTGGATCCACACAATCCCGCAGGGCCACGGCCGCGGCCAGGGCTTGCGATACGACGAGGTGACCTTGTCCGTGTATTCCGCAAAGAAGTCGATGTTGCGTTCCAGGTAGAGCAGATCCGGCTGGCCGCGCCGCTTGGCCTCCTCGCTCGCCCGTTCCCACAACTTCAGAAAGTCCTGGAAATGCAGGACGTGCTGGTAGTGGTCCTCGCTGACCCGGGTGTCCCAGGAGTCCTCTTTGCCGATGTGCAGCCCCAGCGCGTCCGGCCGAACGGTGACGCACACCCCGATGTCGCCGTTGCCCAGCAACATGCCCTCGAAGAAATTCGGCGTCGGCAGATCCCGGACGATGGCATGCCGGCGGGCAATGCGGAATCCATCCAGCGGCTCGCTCACCGCGGCCAGGGCCGGACGTGTGCCGGCCGCGGCCGCCCCGGCCAGAAATTCCCGGCGCGAGCTAGTCATTTCCAGTAGTCGGCCTCCAGCCGCAAACTTTCGCCGGGGCCGAGCCGGCGCTTGGCCGACCACAACCCCAGCGTTACGCGCGGGGGCCCCTTGGCGGTCCAGCTCAACAGCGCGCGTTCCACCTGCTCCTTCCGAAACCGGTTGACCACCGCGGCGTCCAATCGCCATTCGCCGTCAGGCTGCTCGGCCCCAGCGTAGGTCTGGGACCCCATGGGCGGCTGCTCCGGCTGGATCAGTTTCCTCTCCACGACACCGCCGTCCTGCCGCCGGAACCGCACCACGGCGTTGTCCATATCGCCGGTGTGAAAATCGCCTCGCACTTGCAACACCGCTTCCACCGCCTCGGCGCCCCGGTTTTCGACGACCGTTTCGGTGTGGACCACGCCCTCCCGCAGCTCGATCTTCCGCCGCAGCCGCAACCCGTTGGCGCAGGAGCCGGTCAACACACCGGATGATCCCGCCTCCAGTTCCCACTTCACGTCCCAGGCCCGCGCCGGAAAATCCGGGTAAACAAACGCCCCCAGCCCGCCGAGGTCCGGATAGCCGCGCTCGCCGGAATCCACCCGCCGCAGCACGTCCGCGCCGGAGCGCTTGTCGATCATCCGGATCACACGCCCGCCCAGCTCTGGGGCGACATCCAGGCGCCAGACCGGATTCTCGGACGTCACTACCCGATAGGACTTGACCTCCTGCTCGTCCACACTCAGGTCCCGCCCCTCGTGCAGACTGGTGATGCCGAAACTTCGCACCCGGTCGAGGAAGATCCGCCAGCGATCCTGAAGGCCCGCCGGATCGGCTGGGCCGTACCAGCCGTCCCGCACCGTGTAGGTCTTAGCCCGCAGCAGTTCGAGGTAGTCGATCGACAGCCGGGCCTTCTGGACCCGCCGGCGCACTCCTTCATCCTCAGCCGCCGTTTCCGCTTGCCGGAACAGGTCCTTCGCCTGGCGCAAAAACGAATCCGAATACTCCGGCACCGGGTTGATCCAGATGTGCATCCCGCTCCGGGCCTGCCGGTGCAGCAGGTCGAAGTACGCCCGCATCGGCTTCGCCGCCCGCCCGTAGACGGCCGCCA
>JACQDI010000565.1 GCA_016201195.1 Acidobacteriota bacterium
CACGGTGGTTGGCACCGGCAAGAAGTACCCCGAGGTGGCCGAGCCGCTGCCCGGTCCCACCACGGCCCGGCTGGGGGAAGCCGCTCGCCGCCGCAACGCCTACATCGTGGCCGGCGTCTACGAGCGCGAGGGAGCGGCCATCTACAACACCGCGGTGCTCCTCGACCGCGCGGGCAAGCTGGCCGGAAAATACCGCAAGGTCTACCTGCCGCGCGAGGAGATCGAGGGCGGGCTGACGCCGGGCAACGACTACCCGGTGTTTCAAGCCGACTTCGGCAAGGTGGGGATGATGATCTGCTGGGACGTGCAATACGCCGACCCGGCGCGCGCCCTGGCCCTGCGCGGCGCGGAGCTGATCCTGATGCCGATCTGGGGCGGGAACGAAACGCTGGGCAAGGCGCGGGCCATCGAGAACCACGTTTTTCTCGCTGCATCCGGCTACGACTATCCCACCTACGTGATGGACCCCGACGGCGAGCTGCTGTCCCTGGCCAGGGAGCGCGGCACGGCCGCCGTGGCCACCATCGACCTGAACCGCCGCTACGTGAATGACTGGCTGGGCGAGATGCGCGAGCGCTTCATGAAGGAGCTGCGCCTGGATTTGAAGGCGGAGTGGCGGGAGTGAGTGTGGCGCGCCTGCTACTTGACTGAGCCTCGTATGCCTACTCGCTATACGTTCGGTAGTCGACGGTCAGTTCCTCATCGGGCTCGATAAGTCTCAACGCGAAGAAATTGTAGGACTTGTCGCAGCGCACGTTGGGCTTCAGCGAGTGGTTTAGGTACCACGAGATTGTCAAACGGTTGAAGTTCATTGGGCATCCATAGCGCGTCTCCCTGTTTTTCTTATCTGCCTTGATCACTGCGAAGTCCTCGTATAACTGCCTGATCGACTTAGGCCGCCGCGGCAGTTCGCTCTTCTTCACCCAAACCATTTCGTCGTTGTCGCCGGCGAATAGTGGCGTGTTCTTTCTTATTCTTCGGATTGCGAAAACGCCCACCCCGCCCTCGTGTACCTTTGAAGGACCCAGCCTGGTATACGCTCCTTGGTGCGGCAGGCTCTCATCCTCCTCCATATTGCTGATCTCCAATGCCTTGCCCAGCCCCTCCAAGTCTGGAAAGACCGTTGTCTCGTCGACTCCACACGTCGCAAGCGAGCGTCTGATGGTCTTGGCTTCCCAACTGGGGATCACGATCTTCATGAGTGGGCTCTCGATAAGTTCTGCTATCTCCTCCAGGCCACGTTGGTCCAAGCCATGAATCGTGAAGCACGACCGCTGTGCTCCGATTCTGCGCATGATGTGGCCGGGATATATAGCCACCGGGCTGGGAGGCCACTTCTTTCGGGGCGCAAACCGGTCTGGGAGCCACCGCTCGTAACGCTGCCTGTCCCGCTTCGTGGTCCCAGGGTCCCCAGGCGGGAGCGCTTCAGCTTTCCCAACTACCCTCCGGTTTAGCTCCCAGGGGTCCAGCACCCACACGGCCGCGTGGTGGTGGCCGGGGTCCTCTCTCACAGCGAAATACAGTCCGATCAAGGCACCTTCCGTCCAATCTAGAAGCCTCGTAGGGGCGCCATGGTGCTGCATCAGAAAGTACCAATCCCAGGAACCTGCCGGCTTGACATCGGAGAGAGTGGGGGCACAGGTGACGAACTGTTCCCGAACATCGTCCTCGCTCTCTCTGTCCCTGTCCTGTTGCCTGTAAAACTTGGGTACGAGGGACCATTCAGCGTTTGCGTGCCCGCGGAACCACGCTACCGGTTCCGCTTCCGAAACAATCTTGACGAACTCGTCTACGCTTCTCGCAGTCTTCTGTATTGTTGACATCGATAGCCGCCTCCGTATGGACAGCTAGAAGATAGCAGCCATCATTATCATTCTCTTCACAGACTTTACGCAATCGTTTCTGCCGCTGTGAGTAGCGGGCCGAATGCGGCGAGCAGAGTTGACGATTTCGTCGCTTCCAACCTTCGGATCGATGCGACGCTGCTCGGCTAGGGACCGGTCGAATCCTTCTGCCTGTTCCTCGGTCAGGACCCCACCAGATGGTCCAGGTCGTGGTAGAGGTCGGCGCTCTTCTTGACCCTCACGATCCAGCAGCGCGATCACAGCCTTGTTGAGACTGAGAGCGTCGGATGATCCGTGCCGGGTCGGGGGGTGTGTTTCTTAGAGTGATGGCCTTGATCGTTATAACGCCGCCTGCATCATTATTGATCATTCCGCCTTTATTGCGCTATCCTTGTAATCTTAGATGCCTCGAATTGAACTCAACTTGGACGAGCAGACGTTGGAGCGGGCCCGGCGGGTGGCCGAGGTGTCGCACTGCTCAGTGGAGGAGCTCGTCACCCTGCTGCTAGACCACTGCTAGACCGCGCGACGCTCCCGCCGCCGGGTCCCGATCCGCTCTTGGGAATGATGGCTGATGACCGCGGCTTAGTCGACCAGGTATTGGAGTCAGCCATGAAAGCTCGAGCTGGGCGGCTCATGAGGCGCTCCAGTGGCTGAGGTCCTCCTGGACACCGATATCCTGTCCGAAGTCATTAAAGGCATTGACTCCAGGGTCGCCGCGAATGCAGCGCGGCACCGCGATCAGTTCGGCCCTTCTTCATCTTACCGGAGCAAATCGACCACCGCGTAGACGTTCCATCTCGGGGATGCTGAACTCGGTCGAGCGGGCGCCGGCGGTGTAATCTTCGAGCGCGGCGTTTTCATAGCCGAGGGCCGAGAGCTTCCCTTTGGCGCAGGAGCCGAGCACGCGCAGGCGCAACCCCTCGACTCTTTCGGGGCCGTAGTTGAGCAGGTGGATGCGGGAGCGCGCGGCGTCACCGGTGAGGCGTGCGAGCACGACGTCGCTGCCGAACAGGCGCAGCAGGCGTTTTTCGTCGGTGAGCCGGCGGCGGATCTGGTCGGCCTGGGCGGAGGGATCGTCCTGCTCGGCCTTGACGCTCAGGTCGGCCTGCGGGTCCGGAGCGGCAACGACGCGGAAAAGCAGGTTGCGCCGCGCGAGCAGGTTCAGGACCTCGCCGGCCAGCTCCGAGCCGTCGTCAACCACGGCGATGTTGGCTCTGGGCGGCAACGGGGGGCCCTCGAGCCGCTTCAGAAACGTCAGCGTGCGGCCGTAGGCCTCCAGGTCCGGGCGGTCGATGCGCAGCAATACATCGGCTTGATAGGCGAAGGCCTCGGCGGCTGCCAGGGCGGCGGCGCCGCGGGGAACCTCACAGAAGAAGCGGCCCTGTCTCCAGCGCTCGTAGCGCCAGCCGTTGGCGTCCACCCAGGGGGCGCGCGTGGCGGTGGCCACGTCGATCTCCCACCGCACACCCGGTGGGGGAACCTTCTCCCGCTCGGCGCGGTCGGAGGGGTGATGGCAGAAGCCCGTCTTCTGCCAGGCGGCGGCCTGCGCGGCGGGCACGTGGACGCAGTCCACCCCGGCCTGACGCAGGGCGCCGGCCGATTCGGGACCGTGCTCCCAAAACAGGCCGGGGAGCAGGACGGCCGCGGCGAGCATCAGCATCACAGTTCGATCTTCTGGACCTTGATTTTCCTAATGTCGTACACGCCGAGACCGAGGCGCGAGGCGTATTCGATGTGGCCCGGCTCGCGCAGGAAGCGGTCCTCGTTGGGGTTGTCGCTGTAGCCCCGGCCCGGTTTCACGTAGGCCATGGAGTGGCGCCAAACCGACATGGCTCCCTCGGCCTTGCGCTTGTTGTCGATGATGTCGAGCAGGAGTCGGTCGACGGCCACCGGGTCGGTGCCGAACATCATTTGCTTGGGATAGAAGCGGAAGCGCCGGTCGCGCGAAAACGGCCCCGCGTGCCAGACGCCGCGCAGGCCGTCCATAATGTTGAGCACGGTGCGGGAGCGCAGCGGCTCGACCGCGGCGAGGGTTCCGATGAAGGTCAGGGTGTTGGTTTTCTCGTTGCGGTGAGAGCGGGCGACGTTGGAAAAGCTGCCGTAGGCGATGTTTTTCAGACAGCCGGTGACGCCCGCCGCCCCGTGGTCCTTCATGTTCGGCACGTTGATGATCTTGGTGAGCTTCTCGGTCACCGACCGGACCATGTTAGAGCGCGTATCCTCTTCGCCGAAGAAATTCACCTCCACGTAGGTGTTGGGGTCGTAGTTGCGCGCCGATCCCCGCGACGCTTCCGCCGCCACAATCCCTACGCCCTCTGGCACATAGCGCTCATAGGCGGCGGCCCTCATCTGGTTGGCGAAGCGCTCGTAGATGTAGATCTGGCTTGGCTTGAGGCCCACGGCCACGAGGCTGGAGACGATCTCGGCGACAACCTCGGGCATCGACATAGCACCGGGGGCGCCGGAGTTGTTCACTTTGATGCCGACCACGTCGGCGGGGGTAAAGAAGCGGCGCCAGGCGTCCTCAGCCTTGCGCTCGCCGGTGAGCGCCCGCATGCCGCGCGAGATCATCTCCTTCACCGTGGGGACGTCCACCTTTTCGCTCTCCGCGTCGATGGATTTTTCGGCGTGCACCGCCACCACCGAACCGGGATACGGTCCCGGCATGCCGGCCTGCGGCCAGGGCTGAAACGCGGTAACGACCTTGTAGGCGGGCCCGTCCTTATCAGCGGCGAGGGCCAAGGGTGCGGCAGAGGACACTTGCAGAAATGTACGGCGTCGCATTCCCTTTGATGATAACTCGCTTGACCCGGACGTTGCGCTACGATTCTAATAGCCGGAAGGGGGCTCGACTGATGCTGCGATCTGTTGGAGTGGTGCTCATGCTGTTCGCTTCGACCGCGATGGCCGACGATTGGCCGCAGTGGCGAGGGCCGCGGCGCGACGGCATCTCGCGCGAGACCGGCCTGCTGAAATCGTGGCCCGCCGGCGGCCCGCGCCTGGTGTGGAAGGCGCAAGGCTTGTCCGAGGGGTACTCGTCGTTTGCCGTCGTCAAGGGCCGCCTGTTCACCCAAGGGCAGCGCGGCGACCAGGAGTTTGTGATCGCGTTCGACGCCAAGACCGGCAAAAAACTGTGGGAAACGACGACCGGCAAGCCGTTCCGGGAGCGGCGCGGGCACGGACCGCGCGGGACGCCCACCGTGGAGGGCGACCGGCTCTGGGCACTCGCCGCCGATGGCACGCTGGTGTGCCTGGAAGCGGCCACCGGCAAACGGATCTGGGGCGTCAACATCGTGGAGCGCTTCAAGAGCGCGGCGCCGCACTGGGGCGTCAGCGAATCGCCGCTGCTCGACGGCGACCGGCTCATCGTGACTCCAGGCGGCTCGGGCGCCTCCATCGTCGCCCTGAACAAGAACAATGGGGAGCTGGTGTGGAAGTCCGGCAACGACGAGGCGGCGTATTCTTCGGTAATCGCCTTTGACCTGGGGGGGCGGCGCTACATGGCCGCCTTCACCGGCGAGGCGGCGGTGGGCCTGGCCGCCGGCAACGGCGAGCTGCTGTGGCGGTACAACAAGGTCTCCAACCGCACCGCCAATATCGCCACGCCCATTTTCCACGACGGACACGTGTTCGTCTCTTCCGACTACGGCACCGGCTGCGCGCTGCTGAAGCTCGAGCCGCAGGGCGGCGGGGTGAAAGCTTCTGAGGTGTACTTCAGCCGCGAAATGAAGAACCACTACAGCACGTCGGTGCTCGTCGGCGACTACCTCTACGGGTTCAACTCGACCGTGCTGACGGCGATGAAGTTCGCGACCGGGGAGGTAGCCTGGCGCGACCGCAGCGTGGGCAAGGGCGGGCTGATCTACGCCGACGGACACCTCTACGTGATGGGCGAGAACGGCACGGTGGGCCTGGTCGAGGCCACACCGGCCGGTTACAAGGAGAAATCGCGGTTCGAGATCCCGCGAGGCGAGTTTCCCACGTGGACCCCGCCTGTGGTCGCAGAAGGCAGGCTCTATCTGCGCGAGCAGGATA
Source organism: Acidobacteriota bacterium (assembly GCA_016201195.1). Lineage (GTDB taxonomy): Bacteria > Acidobacteriota > Terriglobia > Bryobacterales > JACQDG01 > JACQDI01. The sequence goes on from JACQDI010000565.1 coordinate 5,883, forward strand.
ATCTCTATTGCTACGACATTAAAGGCAGTTAGTACTTCTTGTATTTCTTGACGGCCCGCTCGAGCCCCGGGACCGCCTTCTCGAACTCGGCCTGGTTCATCGCCGGGATGAACTCGATGTCCGCCTTCAGCGCCAGCCAGAGGGGCTCCACGATCGAGGGGATCTGGCTCGCATCCTGTACCGTCAGGACCAGGTAGATGGTTCGCTGCCCCTTGTCCACGCAGTAGTAGACGGTCTCGGGTTTGAGATCGCCCAGCACGTCGGCCATGATCTTGCCCATGCTGGGGTTTTTCAGCAGCGCATTACCGGCTTCCAAGGGCAGAGTAGCTCTTACCAGAAATCGCACGTATTTCCTCCTTGAGCAAAAACTCCAGTATACTATTCGCCCATCACCTTGATGATGACCCGCTTGGGGCGCTGCCCGTCGAACTCGGCGTAGTAGACCTGCTGCCAGGGGCCGAAATCGAGGCGGCCTTTAGTGACCGGCACGATCACCTGGTGGTGCACGAGCAGGCTCTTCAGGTGCGAGTCGCCGTTGGTTTCGCCGGTGCGGTGATGCCGGTAATCCGGCCGGTAGGGGGCGAGCTTCTCCAGCCATTCGTCGATGTCGGCGATCAGGCCGTCCTCGGCGTCGTTCACCCACACGCCGGCTGTGATGTGCATGGCCGACACCAGGATCATGCCCTCCTGGATGCCGCTCTTCTTGAGCGCGGCCTCCACCTTGGGCGTGATGTTGATGTACTCGCGATGCTTCGAGGTTTGGAAAGTCAGGTATTCGGTGTGGAAGCGCATATAGTGGACCGCTGGCAGCTCTTTGATGATAGATTAGTCCCCATGTGGAAAAACATCGCCCAGGCGCTGGGCCTGAGTATCCCCGAGCAGCAGTTGGAGGCCATCTCGCCGGTGCTCGACTCCCTGTGGTCGCAAACGCGCCAAGCGCTTGATCGGGATTTGAGCCGGGTGGATCCGGCCCTGACGTTTCATCCGGACCTGGGAGGCGAGGCGTGACCATCCGCGAACTGGCTCCGCAGATCCAGGCGGGCAAACTGTCGCCGGTCGAGCTGGCGGCCGAAACCTTCCGGCGCATCCGGCAGTTGAATCCAGCCCTGAACGCGTACATCACCGTGCTGGAAGAGCCGGCCCTGGAGCAGGCCCGGCAGGCGGAGCGGGAGATCCGCACCGGGCACTACCGCGGGCCGCTGCACGGCATTCCCTACGCGGCCAAGGACCTCTTCTACACCCGGGGCGTGGCCACCACCGCCGGATCGAAGCTGTTTCGCGACTTCGTCCCCGACTACGACGCGGCAGTCATCGAGCGGCTGCGCGACGCCGGGGCGGTGCTGGTGGGCAAGGCCGGATTGCACGAGCTGGCCTACGGGGTCACCAACAACAACCCGCACTTCGGGGCGGTGCACAATCCCTGGGGCCTCGACCGGATTCCCGGCGGCTCGAGCGGCGGCTCGACCACGGCGCTCGCGGCCGGGTTGTGCACCTTCGCGCTCGGCTCCGACACTGGCGGCTCGGTGCGGATTCCCGCGTCCTTCTGCGGCGTCACAGGACTGAAGCCCACGTTCGGACGCATCAGCCGCTACGGCGTGTTCCCGCTCGGGCACACGCTCGATCACGTGGGGCACTTCGGCCAGACGGTGGCCGACGTGGCCACCATCCTCGAAGCGCTGGCCGGACCCGACCCGCGCGACGACAGCTCGGCCAACGAGCCGCCCCCACGCCTTGAGCTGCCCGCCGACCCCAAGCTGAAGGGCGTGCGCATCGGGGTACCTCGCAGCTATTACTTCGAGCGTCTCCAGCCGGAGGTGGATTCGGCGGTCAAGGCGGCGCTCAAGACCTTGCAAGGGCTGGGGGCCGAGCTGCAAGAAATCGAGATCCCTGAAATCGAGGATTTCACGGTGATGAGCCGGTTGATCCTCATGCCGGAAGCGACCGCGCTGCATCGGCGTCACCTCAAGACCCGGCGCGCCGACATCGGTCCGGACGTTCTGGCGCTCCTCGACCAGGGCCAGTTCGTGCTTGCCACCGACTACCTCGACGCCCAGCGCCGCCGCCGGCAGCTCGTTCAGAACCTGGCGAAGCTGTTCGACCAGGTGCGGGTGATCGTCACCCCGACGACACCCTCGACCGCTCCGAAGATCGGGCAGACCACCATGGAGCTCGGCGGCCGCCAGGAAGACGTGCGCCTGGGGTCCACCCGCCTGGTGCGGGCCCTGAACGTGGCGGGTGTGCCGGCGCTTTCCGCGCCCTGCGGATTCGATGGCCAGGGCTTGCCGATCGGGCTGCAAATCTTCGGCCGCGCCTTCGATGAGGCGGGTGTGCTCCTGGTCGGCCACGCCTACGAGCAGGCCACGGAGTGGCACAAGCGCCGGCCGAAGGTCAACGCGGTATAATTTGTTGGAAGCTGTCAGCGAGCAGCCTGGAGGTCTACTATGCCCGACACACGTCACCTGAGCAGACGCGCGTTTTTGGGGTCGAGCGCTTTGGGCGCGAGCGCCGCCCTGGCCGGCCCGTTACAGAATAGCGGCAAGACGGGGCCGAATGATCGCGTTACCGCCGGCATGATAGCCGTTGGGGCGCGGGCCCAGGAGCTGCTGGAGGCCATCAAACAGGTCGAGGGCACCGAGATCGTTGCCGTGTGCGACGCCTACAAGGGCCGCCTGGAGCGCGCTGTCGAGCGCACCGGCGGGCGCGCCAAGATCGTCTCCGACTATCGCGAGATCCTCAACAACAAGTCGATCGACGTGGTCACCGTGGCTACGCCCGACCACTGGCACAAGAAAATGGTGATCGAGGCGCTCAAGGCCGGCAAGGACGTCTACTGCGAAAAGCCTCTCACCTATACCGTCGACGACGGCAACGAGATCCTGGAAGCGGTGCGCCAGACCGGGCGCCTGCTCCAGGTGGGCAGCCAGGGAATGAGTTCCCAGACCCAGCAGCAGGCCCGCGAGATGATCCGCTCGGGCAAGCTCGGCAAAATCACCATGATCCGCGCCTCCTACAATCGCAACACGGCGGGCGGCGCGTGGATCTACCCCATCCCGCCCGACGCCTCCCCGGCCACCGTCAACTGGGAGATGTTCCTCGGCCCGGCCCCCAAGCGCGCCTTCGACCTGGCCCGCTTCTTCCGCTGGCGCTGCTACAAGGATTACTCCGGCGGCATCTCGACCGACCTGTTCGTCCACCTCTGCACCACGATCCATTTCCTGATGGACGCCAAGATGCCCTCCTCGGTGGTGGCCATGGGCCAGCTCTACCGCTGGAAAGAAAGCCGCGACGTGCCCGACACGGTCAACGCCATCCTGGAGTACCCCGAGGGCTTCACCGTTAACCTCAGCTCGACGTTCAATAACCAGATGTCGTCCGAGGGGTCGTTCCAGATCCTGGGCACCGAAGGCGCCCTCACCATCGGCGGCTCGGGGCTGAACTACTACGCCGAAACGGCGGTCGAGGACAACAAATGGATCGTGGATAGCTGGCCGCGAGCGCTCGAAGACGCCTACTATCGCGACCCGAAGGTGATGCGCGAAGAGCTGCCCTCCACGCGACCGCCCAAGGTCAAGGAGACGGTGCAGACGTTCCGCGAAGCCGGCCTCGAGGCGACCATCGTGCATTTCCAGCACTTCTTCAACTCGGTCCGCACCCGCAAGCCGACCGTCGAGGACGCCCTCGCCGGCCACCGGGCCGCCGCCTGTGCCCACTTGATCAACAGGGCTGCGGAAACCCGGAAGATGGTCTCGTGGGATTTCTCGCGGGAGAACATTCAGGCGTAGAAAATCAGTAGGCGGTAGGCAGTAGGCAGCACCCCCC
>JACQDI010000554.1 GCA_016201195.1 Acidobacteriota bacterium
CAATCCGGTTTCGGTCGGCCTGGCGAAACCGCCGGGAGCGAGCCGCGCCGGCAACTGCTTGGTTATAGCGGCGGTCCGCATAGGCCCCGGCTCTGGGACCCTCGGTTACCGCAAGTAGGACTGGATGTCCGGGAACAGCAGCGCGCGGATCTCCGGCTTTTCGAGGTCTTCGCGCCGGACCAGCGCTTCCCCGGAGTCGACTTTCTCGGGCGGCGTTTTCCCGGCGAGCTTCGACCCCACCGCTCGCGTCGCTTCATAGCCCATGCGGAACGGATTCTGCACCACGATCGAATCGATCCATCCTGCGCGCAGGTCCGCGATAAGCTGTTCGGAGGCGTCAAACGCCACCAGCTTCGCCGCCCGGTTGTTGCGGGACTTCAGCGCCTGCACGGCGCCGATCGAGCTGGACTCGTTGTCGGCGAACAAGCCGGCCAAGTCGGGATGCGCGGTGAGCATGTTTTCGGTGACCGCCATGGCCTTGGCGCGGTCGGCCATGCCGAACTGCAAGGCGACGATTTCGATTCCCGGAAACAGCCGCCGCGTCTCGTCCTGAAAGCCCTGCTCGCGCTCCATGGTGGAGGCGCTGCCGGCCATGAAACCGACGATCCCCACCTTGCCCTTGCCGCCGAGGATCTCGCCCATTCTTCGCGCGGCCATCCGCCCGGCCTCCAGATTGTCGGTGGCCACGTAGGAGATGCGCTGATCGGTGTCGATCCCGGAATCGAAGATGGAAACGGGGATGCCCTCGCGCGCCGCCCGCTCGACCACGCCGACCAGGGCGCGCTTATCGACCGGCGCCAGCACGATCCCCGCCAGCCGCCGGTTGATCATCGATTCGACGATCTCGATCTGGCGGCTGGAGTCGATCTCCAGGGTCGGGGCGTTCCGCTCCAGCTCGAAGCCGAACTCGCGGGCCGCCTTGATTCCTCCGGCGTGCACCGTCTGCCAGAAGATGTGGTTGACGCCCTTGGGAACCAGCCCCACGACGCGTTTCGCCTTGGGCCGGCAGCCGGGCAGAAGCGCGACCAGCAGGGTAATCAGGAGGAAGCGCCGCATGGCGAGTCATTGTACCGCGAGCGGCTCCAGGTCCCAGATCCACACCTCCAGTTCGCGGGCAAAATGCAGCAGCGGATCGCCCCGAACCTCAGTCATGGTGTTAACCTCGATCTCGGCCCAGGCCGGCTGCAAGGGCCATGGCGCGTGGCGGACCTTGCCGCGGCGCAGCCGGCCCCGGGGGTCGACCGCATATAGGCAATACCGCTCGACCAGCCAATGTTCCAGGCTCCCCTGCGCCGCGTGAAACACGTCGCCGGTTGGGCGGTAGCGGGCCTGGAACACGGCGCCCGCGCGGCGGCTCGAGTAGCGGATCGTCTCTCCGTCGCGGTCGAGAGACATTTGCGCGCGGAAGTACGGCAGATGATACCAGCGGCGTCCCACCACCACCGCCGCCGGGTTGGCCGCATCCAGGCTAAAGAAGAAAACGCCGGGGCAATCGCCCACCGTGACGTAGGTCCGCACGTTGATCTCGAGCGAAGAGGAGAGCAGCGGCAGGGGCGGAAAACCGCGACGGCGGATCCCGGTCATACGGAAGGGAACCACCGAGATCCATCCCTGGCCGTGGTAGGTGTCGGGCTCGAGCCCGGCGGGAAGCCGCCGGCGAAGCTCCCCGGCGGGAACCGGCCAGTGCGCGAACAGCAGATCACGCCAGGTCTCGGTTATTAGCCAGGGCAAGCGCCATTGTACAATGAGGCCGCCATGAATCGACGGGACTTTCTCCGCATCACCGCCGGGGCGGCGACCGCTCTCCGCGCCGCCGACCGGCCCCCCAACATCGTCCTGATCTTCGCCGACGACCTCGGCTACGGCGACCTCGGCTGTTACGGCGGCTCGATCCGCACGCCCAATCTCGATCGCCTGGCGGCTGAAGGAGTGCGCTTCACCCACTTCTATTCCGCCAACCCGCTGTGCTCGCCCTCTCGCGCCTCTCTGATGACCGGGCGGTACCCCACGCGCGTAGGTGTCCC
>JACQDI010000555.1 GCA_016201195.1 Acidobacteriota bacterium
GACGGCCAGCGTCGCCGTGACGCTGGGCAACGCCGCCGGCAGCGTGACGGTGACGGCCGTTGTGAGCGGGTTGGCGCCGGTAACCTTCAACCTGACCGCCACCGCAGTGACGCCGGCGGCGCCGCGCATTGCTGCGGGCGGGGTGGTGGGCGGCGGTCTCAGCTCGCCGCCGGTGCGGACTCTTTCTCCCAACGCCATTGTCTCCGTGTTCGGCGAGAACTTCGCCCCGGCCGGAACGCAGCGGCTGGTGAGCGGCGCCGACCTGGTCAACGGACGACTGCCCACCAAGCTAGGCGGCGTGTGTGTCCAGATCGGCTCGGAGCCGGCCCGGATCTTCCACGTCTTCCCCGGCCAGATCAATCTCCAGGTTCCGACGCTGGCTGGAAGCGGCAACGCGGAGGTGCAGGTGATAGTCAACTGCGGGGAGGCCAACGAGGTGCGCAGCAACCCGGAGACGGTCGCGTTCGAGGCGGCGGCTCCGGAGTTCTTCTTCTTCGAGCGCCTGGGGGAGGGCCGCGCCCGCGTTGCTGCCGTGAACGCCTCGCGTCCCGGCCAGACCCCCAGGCCAGGCGACGTGGTGACTGTCTACATGACCGGGCTGGGCCTGACCGATCCTGCGTTTGCCGTCGGAGAGTTGCCCGATCGCGCCGGCTCAGTGGTCGGTTCCCTGGCGGTGACCCTCGGGGGCAGCGAACTGGCAGCCCAAGACGTCCTCTACGCCGGGGTGACCCCGCTTCTGGCCGGCGTCTACCAGCTCAATATCCGGATCGCAGCGGGCCGCGGCGGGGGAGATGTGCCGATTGGAGTGCGGATAGGCAGTGCATCCACCCCGGCGGGCGCGCTGGTTACCTTGGGGCCGTAGCTGACGCGCCTTGACGCGGACGGTTAGCCGCCGTCAGTACGACGGCGGGTGTAAAATAACGGCAGCCATGAATATTCCGGTGAATCCCGACACTGAGCGGCTCGTCAAGGAGCAGGTGGAAAGCGGCCGATATCGTTCTGCGGCTGAGGTGATCGAAGATGCGGTTCGCCTTCTGACCGAGCGAGGGCGCAAGCTGGAACAGCTACGCAAGGAAATTCAGGTGGGTGTTGATCAGATTGAGCGCGGCGAATACACCGAGTACGACGCGCACACCATCCAGAATCTCTTCTCTGATATCGAAGCCGAAGGTCTAAGGAAACTGGCCGCTAAGCGCAAGAGCGGGCAGTAATGGCCCAGTTTCGAGTTTCGCCCCAAGCCCGAACGGAGTTGTTAGAGATCTGGCTTCACATCGCAGAAGACAGTGTCAATTCAATAATGCGAAGCGGCTGAACACTCTCTTCTATGAGAAATTCAAACTGCTCGCCGGCATGCCGGGCATTGGCCGCAGCCGCGATGACCTGAAAACGGGATGGCGAAGCTTCCCGGCAGGAAGCTATGTGATCTATTACCGTGAGACGAAGACCGGCATTGAAATCCTTCACATCGTTCATGGAGCGCGCGACCTCGACGCACTTCTCGGGGTGTGACGTCTGTCCCGAAAGATTCGACGTCTTACGTCAAATAAGTACCGTGGGGCGGGCGGCTTGGCCGACCTGCTGGGGCCGCCCTACAGCGCGGCGGCGTTCAGTACGGTTCTGCCGTCAGAAAAGCGTTGGCAGAACCTTGGCGTCGGTGCCGAAGTCGAGGTAGCGCAGCAGGGGTTTCTCGTGGTACTCGCGCACCATGGCGACCAGGCGCTCCACGCACAGGTTGAAAATGCGCTGGCCCTTCTCGGCGGAGGCAGCGAAGGGGTCGCCCACGGAGCCGTTGGGGCTCTCGCGGCGCCGCTCGGGGACGTGGGCGTACTTCATCACCGCCTCCGAAAACGGCCAGCGCACATCGCCCGCCTCGCGCTTGTCCAGGGCCACCAGGTGGCCGCGCAAATACAGTTGGAACGACGATTCCCACTCGCCGGCGTGCCCGGGGCCGCGGCCGTCCTTGGTGGACCAGGTGGTCATCTCGGTCTGGCACAGCGACCAGTAGGGGAAGCTCAAGGTGTAGATGTTCTCGTGGGCGAGCTTGTTGGCGACCGCCGTGACCGGGGCGACGTTGCCGCCGTGGCCATTCATGAGGATGATGCGCTCGAAGCCGTTGGCGTAGATGCTGCGGCAGATGTCCGTGAGCATGGCGATGAAGGTCTCCAGGCGCACGGTGATCGTGCCGTAGAAGCCCATGTTGTAGTGCGTGAAGCCCTGCCACACGGGGGGCGTCACGAGAACCGGAAACTCGTTGATCAGCTCGGCCGTGCGCACCGCAATGTGGAACGGGATGCTGATGTCGTTATCCACCGGCAGGTGGGGGCCGTGCTGCTCGATGGAGCCGATGGGAACGAGCACCACCGGCTTGTTTTGCAGCAGAGCGGGAAACTCGTGGCGGGCGTGCTCGCCCCAGAGCACCTTCTTTCTTCCGGGCTGTGACGCGGGCCATGGGGGCAACGTTTGCATAGAATCCTCCTCCCGTGTACTGTAGGAGAAAAGCAAGGCAAAAAGCAAAGCGCAAAAGGCAAAAATTAATGTTCGCGGGCGGCAACTGGCTGCCAAGGTTCGGTAAACTCGGCCCCATGTCGCTAAGAAATCTTCTCTGGTTGGTCTGCGTGTCGGCCTTGGCTCAAAATCCAGGCACTGCGCGTCTCGACGCGCAGGCGGCGGAATTGCGCGCGCTGGTTCAGCAGGCGCCCCGGCTTCCGCTCGAGCGGACGCAGTTTGCGATCCAGGCCCCGGGCGCGGGCTGGGCGCTGGAGATGGTCTCGTCGGTGGCCGTGGATGGCAAGGGCGTGATTTATCTGTTGCAGCGCGGTGACAAGGCCGATCCGGTGATTGCGGTGAACCGCGAGGGCCGCGTGTTGCGATCCTGGGGCAAAGGCATGTATAAGATCCCGCACAGCATCCGCATCGATCCGGCGGGAAACGTCTGGACCGTGGATGCGGCGAGTTCGGTGGTGTTGAAGTTCACGTCGGAAGGGAAGAAACTGCTGGAGATTTCGGTGGGCGGGCAGCCGGCGTCGCCGCGGAGCCCGTTTTGCGGGACGACGGACATTGCGTTCGCGCCGAACGGGCGGATGTTCATTTCCGACGGCTATGCCAATGCGCGGATTCTGGAGTACACGGCGGATGGCAAGCGAGTGCGCGAGTGGGGAACGCCGGGGACCGGTCCGGGACAGTTCCGCCTGCCCCACGGGATCGCGGTGGATGAGAACAGCGTGCTTTACGTGGCCGACCGGGAGAACGGGCGAATCCAGCGGTTCGATCTCGAGGGGCGCTATCTGGGCGAGTGGTCGAATCTCGGGAAAACGTTTTCGCTGAAGATGACCGGCGGGGCGCTGTGGATCGGGACGCAGCCCCGGAATCAGCCGAACGGGGCGGCGGGCTGGCTCATGAAAATCGACCGGCGAACGGGGAAGGTGCTGGGCTACGTGGAGTCGACCGGGCATCATTCGATCGAGGTGACGGAGAGCGGGGATTTGATGACGGGGACGAGGCCGGATCAGGTCTTGTGGTTTCGCGCGCGATAACGAGGGGAGCGGGACTCGGAGTCCACAGGCTTCCGACGAACCGGGCTTGGCTGGAAGAGGTCAGTGGGGTGGCAGACCTGGCGGCCCACACCACCGCGGTCAGGCTTTGGCGGCCTGCTCCTTTTCCTGTTTCTGGGCGAGAATCGGGCGGAGATTGGTCAGTGACTTCAGCGCGTTGAACCAGAACGGCGCGCCCAGACTGAGCAGGACGGCAGCTCCGAACACGCCCCAAAAGTGCCGGTTCCTCGGCCAGCGGTTGCAGTAGTCCCACGGCTTGTAGGGGCTTTCAATGAGCTGAAACTCGGTCTGGCCAAGCGTTTGGCCGATTTCCCGGAGTTGATCGCTCAGTTTCACGACGGCGGTGCTGAGCGTGCGGGAGAGGATCTTCCGGTAAGACTCGACGATCTGGTCGGTCTGTGTGTTGACATGCAGATTTTGGCGCAACCACGTCTCAGCGTCCACGCTGCTGGCGAAGGTCGGAGGAGGCTCCGGAAGGCTCTTAGTGAGCTCGGCGTATTTTTGGGCCTCGGGGTCGGTGCCCTCGCGCAAGGTCTTCATCGCCAAAGAATAGGCTGTCGGGACGCGACTGGAGGTTCCTAGAACGCCCTCCGCCTGCTTCGACATCGCATCGGCGCTGCTAACCAACGTGGCGCGCAACTGGTCGTCGGCGAGCAGGCGTTTGAAGAGCGCGAGTGCATCGATGTGCATTCCGAAGGCGATGAGGACCGCCAGGCTTACGGTGAAGAGGCGCGTGTGGAGCGCGAAACGCTGGGAGATGCGGTCCATGGCGGCGTTGAACCAGAGCTCGAAATCGCCGCCCACCGCTTTCGATCTGTCGATGATCTGTTGCGCCAGTTGGCGGGCGTCGGCCGCCTGGGCTGGGGCGAGCGCCTGGATCTGTCCGGCCAGATTCTCGATCGAAGCGGCCGACTCGGGACGGATGTGCAGTATCGCAGCCAGCTCTTCGGGCCGGATGGCGGAACCCAGCCGCCAGCGATCGACGACGATTTTGAGGGGTTTGAACCAGTTCACAAGCTGGGCGATGCGAGGAAGCCGATCGGCGAGAGTAGAAAACGCCGAGTCGGAGATGAGCGGGTGGTGCAGGATTTCGACCGTCTTAGCCTTTGGATCGAGGTCGAGGTGGAAAGTCGCGGCGAGAGCAGGGAGCAGGCGCTCCAGCCCCCATCGCAGATTGGTTCCGCGCAAGCCGGTCACGGCGGCAAACATTTGCGTGAGGACCATGATCGCCAGACTGATACCGAGCATGACCACGGTAAAGGCAATCACCGTGTCGAGGTGCTTGAGCAGCATGTTGCCCTCCAGGTTGGACAGGCGGGAGTCCGCCCGGGATTAGCTTAGCAGCCTAGATAGGGAATGAGCATAGCGCATATGCTCGTTTGAATCCAATCGATTTCTCGCCCTTTTTGGATTTCTCTCGTTTACCCAGCGTGCTGCGCCGAAATCCACCTGCCAAAGCGGAATGAGACGATTTGTGCTTGCGGTTTCAGAACGACAGCTTCAACCCGAACTGGATCTGTCTGGAGTCCAGGCGCGTGGAGCCGATAACCCCGTAGGTCACGGTGCCCACGGTTGCCCCGGGCTGGCCGAAGATGGGATGGTTCGGGAGGTTGAAGAATTCCGAGCGAAAGTCCAGGCGCGTGCGCTCCGTAAAGCGGAACGACTTCGCCATCGCGAAGTCCAGCTCCACGATGCCTGGCCCGACCACGTTATTCCGCCCGGTATTGCCAAAGCGGTACGGTCCGACGCCCGATACGAAACCGATGCGGTTCACGAACGCGGCCAGGTTAAACCAGTCGTTCGGCGTCGGGTTGGAAAGCTTCGGCGA
>JACQDI010000556.1 GCA_016201195.1 Acidobacteriota bacterium
AAGCTGACCGACGACAACAACCGCCGCGCCGTCTACGGTTTCGTCAGCCGGCGCAAGCTGGACCCGTATCTGGCGCTGTTCGATTTCCCCAACCCCACCGCGACCAGCGAGCAGCGGATCGTCACCAATGTGCCGTTACAACGGCTGTTTTTCCTGAACAGCGGTTTTATCACCCGGCAGGCTGAAGCTCTGATTGCGCGCCTGGGTGACGGGAGCGAGGAAGCCGGCGGTGATCAAGCAAGGATCCGGCGGATGTACCGGCTGCTGTTTGCCCGCGACCCCGACCGGACCGAGCTTCAGCTCGGCCTGGGGTATGTCCGTGCTGGCTTGGAAGCCTGGCCGAAATACGCCCAGGTTCTCCTCAGCTCGAACGAGTTTTTATTCGTGAACTAATGAGACACCCACACAAACTGCGACGTGGCGCACGCACTCTTGCGTGCTGCGCCGACACTCGTGTCGGCGCCCGGCGGTCGAGACGAGTGCCCATGCGCCGGGCCGCACAACGGACCACGAAACCCGGGCGTCCCGATGAGTCGGGACGCGGCAGGCAGGAGTGCCCGCGCCACGTAAGCTTGCTGACGGTTCCTATATGACTCGCCGCGAAGCATTACGGACCATCGGCGCCGGGTTCGGCGCGTTGGGCCTGGCGGGAACGGTCGCCAAGGCAGGACCGCTCGATCCGAAGCGCCCCCATTTCGCCGCTAAGGCCAAGCACGTCATCTTTTTGTTCCTCAACGGCGGGCCATCGCACGTCGACACGTTCGATCCCAAGCCGATGTTGACGAAGTTCGCCGGGAAGCCGATTCCCACCGGGAACCTCAAGACCGAGCGCAAGACCGGGAATCTGCTCGCGTCTCCGTTCCAGTTCAAGAAATGCGGGAAGAGTGGCATCGAGTTGAGCGAGATCCTCCCCCGCCTGGGCGAGTTGATCGACGACGTGTGCGTGATTCGCTCTATGTACGCCGACCGGCCCAATCACGAGCCGTCCCTGTTCATGCTCAACTGCGGGCATATGATGCCCGGCCATCCGTCGATGGGCGCCTGGCTCACATATGGCCTCGGCACCGAGAACCAGAACCTGCCCGGGTTCGTCGTGTTGTGCCCAGGTCTGCCGGTGGTGGGGCCGCAGTTGTGGAGCTCGGCCTATCTGCCCGCGGTCTACCAGGGTACCTATATCCCCAACAATGAAAAGGACCCGGAGAAGCTGATCCACTACATCCGCAACGCGCGGCTCGACGCGGGCGAGCAGCGGCGGCAGCTCGACCTGCTGGGGAAGCTAAACCGGCGGCAGATCGAGCGCGAGGGCGCCGACCCGCAGCTCGAGGCGGGCATTCAGGCCATGGAGACCGCGTTCCGCATGCAGGCCGAAGCGCCGCAGGTGTTTGATGTCTCCAAGGAGAGCGAGGCCACCCGGGCGCGCTATGGCGATACCGACTTCGGCCGTGGCTGCCTGATGGCGCTGCGCCTGGTCGAGCGCGGCGTGCGCATGGTGCAGATCTATTTCGGCAACGGCCAGCCGTGGGACAACCACGACGACATCCTGATCCACCGGCGGCTGGCCCGCCAGGCCGATCCGGCCATCGCCGCGCTGCTCCAGGACCTGAAAGCGCGCGGGCTGTTCTCCGAGACGGTAGTGCTGATCGGCGGGGAGTTCGGGCGCACGCCCTCGGTCGAGGTCAGCGGCCTGGTCGCCGTGCAAAACGGGCGCGACCACAACAGCCACGGCTACAGCACGCTGCTAGCCGGCGGCGGCGTCAAGGGAGGCGTGGTCTACGGTGCCACCGACGAGTTCGGCTTCAAGGCGGTCGAGAACCCGGTCCACGCCCACGACCTGCACGCGACCATCCTTCACCTTTTGGGGCTAGATCATACGAAGCTGACCTATCGATATAGCGGCCGGGATTTCCGGCTCACCGATGTGGCGGGCCGGGTCATCCACGAGATCCTCGCGTAGAGCCCTTTCACCACCAAGACACCAAGACACAAAGAAAACCAATTCAATTCTTTGTGTCTTGGTGGTGAAAGGGCTCTACTGTGCCCTTCCCCGCGCCCCGCTGGTCCACTGCTCCCACAAGCCCAGGAA
>JACQDI010000557.1 GCA_016201195.1 Acidobacteriota bacterium
CCCTCCACCTGCGCGACGCCCGTCTGGTCCACGACGAACGCCGATGAAGACCGGAGTCCTCCTGTGTCTCTGTGTCTCTGTGGCAGTCTGTTTTGGTCAGGACGCCCGGCAGATCGTGGAAGAGTCCCAGAAGCGCACGCGCACCGCATCCCAGAGAAGCGAGTCGCTGCTGAAAGTGGTGGACGCGAACGGACGGACAAGCGAGAAGCGCTGGCAGTTTTTTCGCATCGGCTCCTACGGCAACAGCAAGGCCATCATCCGCTTCACCGCGCCGGCGGAGGTGAAGGGCGTGGCGCTGCTGGTGATCAATCATCCCGATCGTTCCTCCGACCAGTGGATGTGGACCCCGGCCATCGGCCGGGAGCGCCGCATCGCCCTCCAGGACCGCTCCACGCGCTTCTTTGGCACCGACTTCAGCTTCGAGGACCTGGAGGAGCGCGACGTGAACCAGTTCGACTTCGACCTCCAGGGCGAGGAGAGCATTGACGGCGCCCCGTGCTGGCGGATCCGCGGGAAGCCCAAGCACACCAAGACCTCGCAGTACTCCCACTCGATCCTGTGGATCCGTAAAGACCACTACGTGGTCGCCCAACTGGAGGCCTACGTCAAGGAACAACTCGCCCGGCGCTTGCGCTGCCGACGGATCGAGAACATCCAGGGGATCTGGACCGCGCGCGCGCTCGAGATGGAGGACGTGCGACGCAAGAGCCGGACCCTGCTCGAGACCCAGAAGCTCGAATACAACGTGCCGATGAAAGAGGAAGATTTCACGGTGCAGGCGCTGCGGCGGGCCGAGTGAGAGCACGCACTCTCTTTGCGTGCTTTGCATGCTTTGCGACTTTGCGTGCCCAGGATTTCAGCCAGCGCGGTTTCCTCGACACCACCCTGACCGTCTACCCGCAGACGGCGCCCGGCGACAGCGGCCGCGTGGTCGCCGAGGCGCTGCTGCGTTACGAGGCCTTCTATAAGGTCTCCCCCTTTCTGCGGTTCTCGGGCGGCATCGACGCCCGCAGCGACACGCACCGGCAAGTGGAGCGCGATTTCTCGCTCTCCTGGCAGGACCGCAACCGGCAGCGCCCCGCCTTCGCCGTCCGGCGGCTCAGCGCCACCCTGACCAAAGGCCGGGCCAGCCTCGAGCTGGGCAAGCAGTTCATCCGCTGGGGCAAGACCGACATCGTCAACCCCACCGACCGCTTTGCGCCGCGCGATTTTCTCAATGTGGCGCAGAATGACTTTCTGGCTGTGAGCGCCGCGCGCCTCACCTACGGCAGCCAGTCGGACTCGCTCGACCTGGTGTGGTCGCCGCGCTTCACGCCGAGCCGCATCCCGCTGCTCGGCCAGCGCTGGATCGTGCTCCCCGTCGAGGTCAAGGTCAACGAGCTCGCCCCGCGCTTTCCCGGCGGGTCGCAGTTCGGCGCCCGGTGGAGCCACATCGGCCGCGCCGCCGAGTATTCGCTTTCCTTCTATGACGGCTACAACCACTTGCCCCTGGTGGATGCCACACTCCGGCTGTTCCCCACGAGAGCCGACGTCGCGCGCTTCTATCCCAAGCTGCGCATGTACGGCGCCGACGCGGCTGTGCCCCTGCCCGGAGTCACCTTGAAGGCGGAAGCAGCCTACTTCACCTCTTCCACGCCCCAGGCTGATGAATACCTGCTTTACGTGATCCAACTGGAGCGCCAGGCCGGGGAGTGGTTCTTCGTCGTCGGCTACGCCGGGCAGGTCGTGACCGAATCGCGATCCACCTTGGAGTTTGCTCCCGATCGCGGCCTCACCCGCGCGTTTCTGGGCCGCGCCGGTTACACCATCAACACCAACCGCAGCGTGGCC
The DNA here is from genome assembly GCA_016201195.1 of Acidobacteriota bacterium. Taxonomy (GTDB): domain Bacteria; phylum Acidobacteriota; class Terriglobia; order Bryobacterales; family JACQDG01; genus JACQDI01. The sequence goes on from JACQDI010000557.1 coordinate 1,831, forward strand.
TTCGAGGCCGCCGTCCGCCAGAACGGCCGCGGGCTGTGGACCAAGCTCGAGTACACGGAAGCCTTCGGGCAGCATTGGCGGGCAGCCGCGGGCTTCACCTGGATCCACGGCGACTCGGAGGATTTTCTGGGCCAGTACCACCGCAACTCGCACGCCATCTTGGCCCTGCGATACAGCTTTTGAG
>JACQDI010000558.1 GCA_016201195.1 Acidobacteriota bacterium
CGCGGGCAGCCTGTTCGCCGGCGGCGAAAACGCGTACAAGATCGGCTTCGCCGCGCTGTGGCAGCCGGCCGGCGGCTGGCTAGGACTGATCGTGATCGCGCTGGTCGCCGCGAGGGCCCGCCGCTTCAGCCAGTTCACCGTGCCCGACCTGCTCGAATCCCGCTACAACCCGACCGCGCGGCTGCTGGCCACCGTGGCCATCGTCGCCTCTTACACGATGATTGTCAGCTACCAGCTCAAGGCCGGCGGCGACGTGCTGCACCTGATCTTCCCCGAAGTCGGCCGCACTCGGGGGATGTACATCATCGCCTCCTTCATCATTACCCTCACGGCCCTGGCGGGCATGGCTTCGGTCGCCTACGTGGACCTGGTGATCGGCCTGCTGGTCACGATCACCGCCGTCATCGCCCTGCCGGTGGCCATCGGGAACGTTGGCGGTTGGGCGGAGATCCGCCGGGCGTTGCCGGCGGACCACTTCACCGTTTTCGGCTCGGTCACCCCTGCCACCGCCTGGGGCTACCTGCTGCCCACCTTTTTGCTGCTCGTGGGCAACCAGGGTATGTATCAGAAATTCTTCTCGGCCAAGACCGAGCGGGACGCGAAGCTGGCGGTATTCGGATGGATCGCCGGCACGACCGTGCTGGAGGTGGTGATCGTCGCCATCGCCGTGGTGGGCAGCGCGAGATTCAAGCTCGAGAACGCGCGCGAGATCATCCCCACCACCGCGCGGCTGGGGCTGCCGTCCGTGTTGGGGGCGATCCTGCTCGGCGGCATCTTCGCCAAAGTCATTTCCACAGGCAACAACTACCTGTTCTCACCGTCCAGCAACCTGATTCACGATGTGTATGGGCGTTTTGTGCGGCCGCAGGCGGGCGACCGCGAGATCCTGATCGTGTCGCGTCTGATAGTGGTGCTGCTGGGAGCCTTCGCGCTGGTGCAGGGAGCGTACCTGGAGTCGATTCTGCGGGCGTCGCTCTACGCTTACACCGTGTATGGGGCAGCGGTGACCCCGGCCGTGATGGCAGTGTTTTTCTGGAAACGAGCGACTCCCCAAGGGGCGGTCAGCTCCATTGTTCTGGGCACGATCTTGACGATTGCCTGGAACCTGGTGCCGGGCTGGAAAGAGATGATCGAGCCGGTCTACCCGGCTCTCATCGCGTCCATCGTAAGCCTGGTAACGGTGAGCCTGATGACGCCGTCGCCAACAGAAGAAAAGTTGAGGCCCTTTATATGAATCTTACTGGAATCCAAGCCGAGTTGCGCGCCCAGAAGCTGGACGGGTGGCTGTTCTTTGATCACCACCAGCGCGATCCGATCGCGTATCGGGTGCTGGGGTTCGCGCCGCGCCGGCACGTGACCCGGCGCTGGTATTACCTGCTGCCCGCTGAGGGCGAGCCGGTAAAGCTGGTGCACCGCATCGAGAGCTGGATGCTCGACGCGCTGCCCGGCGAGCGCCGGGTCTACTCCGGCTGGCGCGAGCTGCGCGACGAGCTGGGCCGGATGCTCGGCGGCAGAAAGCGCGTGGCCATGCAGTACTCGCCCGACTGCATGATCCCGTATGTGTCGCTGGTGGACGCGGGGACGGTGGAGCTGGTGCGGGGCCTGGGCGCGGAGGTAGAAAGCTCCGCCGGACTCGTCCAGCGGTTCGAAGCCTGCTGGAGCCCGGAGCAGCTCGAGATGCACCTCGAAGCCGGGCGGCGCGTCGACGTGGTGCGACGGGAGGCCTTCGGGGAGATCGGGCGCCGCGTGCGCGCCGAGGGTTCGGTCCAGGAGGTGGCCATCCGCGACTTCGTTCGGGAGCGGTTCCGCGAGCAGGGTCTAGTCACCGACGACGGCCCCATCGTCGGCGTCAACGCCAACAGCGCCAATCCGCACTACGAGCCCAGCCCGGATTGCACTTCACCCATCCATGCCGGCGACTTCGTGCTGCTCGACATGTGGGCCAAGCTGGATCGCCCGGGGGCGGTCTACTACGACATCACCTGGACTGGCTTTGCGGGCCCCGAGCCACCCGCCGCCATCCGCGAGATCTTCACCATCGTGCGCGGGGCGCGCGACGCGGCGGTCGAGTTCATCCAGTCGGCTGTGCGCGCGGGACGCCCGGTCTGCGGCTATCAGGTGGACGACGTCGCGCGCGGCCACATCAGCGGCCGCGGCCATGCCGAGCATTTCACCCACCGCACCGGCCACTCCATCGGCGAGGAGGTCCACGGCAACGGCGCTAATATGGACAACCTGGAAACCCACGACGGGCGGCTGCTGGTGCCCGGCACCTGCTTCTCGATTGAGCCCGGCATCTACCTGCCCGAGTTCGGCGTCCGCTCGGAGGTCAATGTGTATGTCGGCGAGCGGGAGGCGCGCGTCACCGGAGAAGCACAGAGCGAGATTGTGGTGATCGAATAACAGTTTGCGGAAACTCACATACTGGCAGAACGTCCTGCCAGACGGTGCGGTGACTGTCAACGCGGCGCCGGCGTCCAGAGTTGGATTCGGATTCTCCACTCCGGCTGCGGCACGCCGGGGAACCAGTAGTGCTTCAACGGCGCGCTGCGGTCGGGATCCATGCGGGATTCGCGGTCCAGGCGCAGATGGGCGGAGGCATAGGCCAGGAAATCTTGTTCCGAGGCAAGGGCATAAGCCAGCTTCGTGGTCGCCACGTAGAGGATTCTGCCGGACGGCCCCGGCTCCGCCCGGCGCCAGCCGTAGATAGAGACGAATGTGCGCCCGGCCCGGGACACGGGGTTCGAGGGAACGGTGGGTTCGGCCTGCCCTTGGGAAAACTGAGAAACATAAAAGTAAAACGAGGGATGGTTGCAGATGATCACATCGCCCGGTTGAGACCATTCCATTACGCGGTTGACCGCCTCCGGCCAGGGCTCGGAATAGCGATGGGTGCCCTGGTAGCGACCGGTCACAATTCCCAGCCATCCCATCGCAAAGACCGCTGCGACCAGGGCCCCCGCCGGCCCGCGCCCGCTGGATCGCAGGAGGCTTGACAGAAACAGCAGAAGCCAGGGTCCAAACAGGCTGAGCCGGACGCCGGTCATGATCCCGGTTCCCAGCCCGATGACGAGGGGCGCCGCCAGCCACAGCAGGGACCGGCGGGAGGCCGCATCTCGCCATCCGAGCCAAAGCAGTCCGGCCGCGCCCGCAGCGGCGACCATGCCCGGCCAGGTCCACGGCGCAGCCATCTCGCTGGGCAGCAGGCTGTGGGCCATGTAGAGGCCCCTGGCAAGGGCAGGCAGGAGTGCGCCGCGCGGTCCAACTTCCCGCGAAAGCTTTCCCCACAGCTCGAGGACCAGGGGGGCGTAGGCCAGGCCAACGATGCCCACGGCGCCGAAAAACAGACCGAGGCGGCGCTTCTCCGGCCGCTCGAAGATGCACAGGTCCGCGCCCAACGCAGCCACGAAGACCCAACCGAAGTGATTGGTGTAAACAAGCAGGATCGCCCAAGCAGTGAAGCCGGCCAGGTGCAGCAGGCGTCCGCTGGATCGCCACAGAACGTAACACCAGGCGAGACCGGAAATCTCCAGCATGGTCAGCGCGTACCACCCGGCGGGGCGTCCCAGGAAGTAGCCGGACGGCCACGCCACGGCCAGGGCCAGCGCCATCCAGCGCCCGCCCCATAGCAACTGCGCCGTTTCAGCCACCATCCACAAGGCAACGCAATAGAACCCGATGGAGGGGACGCGCAGCAGCGCCAGAGATCCACCGGTCAGCCGTAGCCAGAAGTGCAGCACCAGCTCGCTGAGCGGGGGATGATGAAATTCCCCCGCTCCCGAAACCGCGGACGTGACCAGATCCCGAACGCTCTTGTGGGCTAATCCCACCATCAGGGCTTCGTCGTCAAACACGGTGACGCGGGAGTTGGTCCACAGCAGAAAGATCCCGTACAGGATCAGCAGGCCGGCCGCCAGCCGCCGGTCCCGGCCAGCCGGATGTGAAATAATGAAATCATGCATCTTCTGCCCACGCAAGAGGAGATCCTCCGCATTCTGAGGGAAACGGGGGCGCTGCGATGGGGCCATTTTGAGCTCTCCACCGGCAGGCACACCAACCAATTCTTGCAGTTGCCGCTCGCTTTGCGCTACTACCAGCACAGCCGGACGCTCAGCGTGGCCCTCAGCCGGCTGTTGCGCTCGAACCCCGAGATTGCCTCGCTGGTTCCGGAGCTAAGCATCGTCACGCCGGCCTCGGGAGGCCTGCCGGTGGCGTTTGGCGTCGGCGAGGCGCTGCGGTGCCGCCAGGTGTATTGGGCCGAGAACGAGGAGGGCCGGCTCCGGTTTCGCCAATACATGGAGAGCCACCATGGCGAGAAGGTCGTGCTGGTGGACGATACTCTGCGCACGGGCAGAAAGCTGCGGGAACTGAAGACGCTGCTCGAGTCGGGCGGCGCCGCGATTCTGGCCGTGGCGGTGGTCATCCTGCAGCCGCACACCGGCGAGCGCCTGGAATTTGACCATATTCCCATTTACAGCCTGGCCAAGCTCGAGGCGGAGCGCTATCCGGACGCCGCCGGTTGCCGGATGTGCCACGCCGGTGAGACCCTGGAACGAGTTCGAAGCTGAAAAGTCTTGAAAGGAGAGGTTATGAAAACCACATCGTCCAAGATCGCGTTGACCACCGTTGTGGCGCTCATGTGCTTCCCTGCTGCCTCCTGGTGTCTGGGGCCGCAGCGTCCGGCGTCGGCGCGCGCGCAAGAGCGGCTCATCAAAGAAGTGCGGCATGAGCTGGTCATGCTGCCCTACTACGGGGTCTTTGACAACCTCACCTACCGCGTCGACGGCTACAACGTCGAGCTGTCAGGCCAGGTGACCCGGCCGACCTTGAAGACCGACGCCGAGCGAGTGGTGAAGAAGATTGAGGGCGTCGAAAAACTTGTCAACAACATCGAGGTGCTGCCGGTCTCGCCCAATGATGAGCGGCTGCGCCTCGCTGTCTACCGAGCCGTTTACGGCCATACGGCGCTGAACCGCTATTCGCTGCAAGCGGTCCCGCCGATCCACATCATCGTGAAGAACGGCAACGTCACGCTGGAAGGCACGGTGGCTACCTAAGGCGACCGCAACATCGCCAAGATCCAGGCCAACTCGGTGCCCGGCGTGTTTAGCGTGACCAACAACCTGAAGACGGAAAAATAGGCGATCGCCGCCCGTGCCCCGCGTGCCCAAATTCGTCGGCTGGCCGCTCCTGGCCGCCTGGACCTACGGCGTGTTGTCGTTTCTGGCCAACCGGGCGGCTTATTACCCGCTCAAGTTCCCGCAGGGCTTCTGGAAGATCCAACAGCACCTGGGCGCCCAGGATCTGTGGCTGCGCGCAGCCGACGGGGTACGCCTGCACGCCTGGTGGATCCCGGCGCCGGAGGCGCGTGTGGCGACGCTCTACCTGCACGGCAACGGCGGCAACCTGACTTTTCGCGCAGACGCGATGCAGGCGATCCCCAGTGCCGGTTCCTCGCTGCTCATGCTCGACTATCGCGGGTACGGGAGGAGCCAAGGCAGCCCCAGCGAGAAGGGTCTCTACGCCGACGCCGAGGCGGGCTACCAGCATCTGCTGGCCGCTGGTTACGCGCCCGAGCGCATCGTGGTGTACGGCGAGTCACTGGGGACGGCGGTGGCGGTGGACCTGGCCGCACGGCACAAAGTCGCCGGCGTGGTGCTGCAGGCCCCCTTCACCTCGGCGCGCGACGTGGCGTGGCGGGTGCTCCCGTTGCTCGGGCCGATGCTGGTGTGGGGGTTCGACTCGAAGCGCAAGATCCCCGGCATCGGCGTCCCGCTGCTCATCCTGCACGGCGACCGCGACGAGGTGATCGCCTTCGACCTGGGCCGCGCTCTGTTTGCGGCGGCGCGCGAGCCCAAGTGGTTCTGGACGGTGCGCGGCGCGGGGCACAATGACTTGATCGAGGTAGCCGGGGCCGAGTACGCTCAGCGGCTGCGTGAGTTTTACGGGCGGTTATAGCTGCCTAAGCCTACCTCCCCGCGGCCCGCTGCTCGAAGACCTTGCGAGCCTCTGCGAACTGGGAGAGCACATGCTTACGCTCGCGGTCCGAGCGCCAGCCGGGATGCTGCTCGGCCTGTCGGGCGATGTCTTCGATCCAGCGGATGAAATATTCGGCGTCGGTGCGGGAGCGGATCGGCTGATCGCCGGTCATCACGTAGATGGCGCCGGTCTCGGCGTACGCGAAGCGGTCGTCGATCGGCCGCTGGGCATTGGATCCGAGGATGCGTAGGGTATACCACCCGCTCCCGCTCACCCGAATCCGCTTGCTGATCTCGGTCGTCCCCGATTCGATCACCTGCCCGTTGCGCAGCACCTCCAGCTTGTCGACCGGCGCTACGGACTCGACCCGTCCCTGCAATTCGATCTCGCCGCCCTCAGCCGGCAGGCGGATTTCGTCGCCCGGCAGGCGGCCGTCGATCCGGAAATCGAGCAGCGGCCCGTTGGTCACGAAGGTGCGGCCGGCGCGGAAGGCATCCACCCACGCGGGATATTCGAGCTTCGGCCCGAGGTACGCATAGGTGCGGTCGGCGCCGATGATGGGCGTGCGGTGCAGGCTCAGGATGGAATCCTCACCGGCCGTGGCCGAGATCCGGAAGCCGCAGTTGAGCGCGCGATGCCACACCTCGCTGGTGGCCCGCTGGTGGCCGGCGCTGGTGAGCAGCTCGATGTATTCGGTCACGCCCAGGGCGAGGTCGACCGGAAAGCCTCGCGCCACGGCGTAGCCCGTGCGCACCGGGTCTCCGGACCAGGGATGCACGTAGCCCCCGATCGCCCCCTGCGCCCGCGCCAGCCGGAACATATCGGTATTGCTGGGATACAAGCTCTCGATGGCCGTCCCCTCGTAGCCGGTGGTGAAG
>JACQDI010000562.1 GCA_016201195.1 Acidobacteriota bacterium
CAACTGGATCGTCAATATCGTTGACGAGTTCAAGTCTCCCTCTTTTCGGTCCGAACAGCTCTTGCACTTCATGGTCTTGCTGTTCCTGGGGCTGGCGACGGTCCCGGTCCTGCTCGAGAAGCGCCGGGTGACGGAGGCGTTGTGGATCCTGTTTCTGGCGTATTGCTCGCTGGTATCGGTCCGGCACGTGACCATATTTGCGCTGGTTGCTGCGCCCATTGTCGCCGAGGAGCTCTCCACGCGATGGTCAGCCTGGGTACGGAACCAAAGGCGGCAATCCATTCCGCGCATTCTGGATGATTTGGCGGCTCAGGTGCGGACGAATTTCAAGTCGGTCACTCTGTGGACCCCGGCGGCTATTGTGATCCTCGCGGTGACAGGCTCGGTGCATTGGCCGGCGGATTTTCCGGCGAAGCAGTTTCCGGTGAAGCTGATTCGCCGGCACGCCGGCCAGATCGCTGCGTCGCGTATTTTTACGTCGGACCAATGGGCGGATTACCTGATCTACCTGAATTACCCCCGCCAGCGGGTCTTCATGGACGGTCGCCACAACTATTACGGAAAGGACATAGCGAATGATTACATGAGCCTGGTTGGCGGCCATCATACATGGACCGACTTGATCCAGGGATACCGATTCGATCTTGTCTTATGTGAGGTCGACTCGCCGCTGGCCTCCCTGCTGAAATCGAGCCCGCAGTGGCAGGTTGTGGAGGACGACGGCAAAGCCGTTCTTTTCCAAAAATCGGCCGCAGCGGGACAGGCCCACTCCTAGCCATGTCGCAGACATACCATCGTTTGACGCGAAGGCAGCTTCCAGCGCTCCTCTCCATCGTCGTTCCGCTCTGGAACGAAGAGGATGCCGTTCCGTTTCTGAGACAGCGTCTATCGGAGTTCATGGATAGCCTCCCGTGCCCCGCCGAGGTGGTGCTGGTGAATGATGGCAGCGAGGACCGCACGCTCGACCTTCTGCTGGAGTGGGCGGAGGCCGACTGGCGCATCAAAGTGGTCAGCCTGGGAAGGCAGTTCGGGCACCAGGCCGCCAGCACAGCGGGCCTGGACCACGCCGCCGGGGAGGCGGTGGTGCTGATGGACGCCGACTTGCAGGACCCGCCGGAAGTGATTCGGGACATGCTGGCCGAGTACTGCCGCGGGTTCGACGTGGTGTATGGCCGCCGCACCTCGCGCCACGGAGAGACTCGATTCAAGCGAGCGACTGCGTGGCTGTTTTACCGCTTGATGCACGCGCTGATCTATCGCGACCTGCCCGTGGACGTGGGCGATTTTCGATTGATTTCACGGCGCTGCCTGGAGGCGCTCCAGCAGATGCGGGAGACCCACCGGTTCTTGCGCGGCATGGTGGCCTGGGTCGGCTTCGCGCAAACCGCTGTGCCCTATGTTCGGCAGGCCCGCATTCGAGGAGAAACGAAATATCCGCTTCTCAAAATGATCCGCTTTGCGTGGACGGCGGCGATTTCGTTTTCACCTGCTCCGCTGCGTGTCAGCTTTGGCGTCGGCGTATTGTTGGGCCTGATGGGTGTGTCGGAAGGCGTGTACGCGGTCGCACGGACCATGCTGGGCCTGTATACGGTTCCCGGATGGACCTCGCTCGTCGTGGTCCTGTGCCTCATCGGCAGCGCGATTCTGATCAGCATCGGAATCCTCGGAGAATATGTCGGAAGAATCTACGAGGAGGCGAAAGGAAGGCCTCTTTACATCGTCACCTCATCGGCCAACTTGCGTGCGCGGGAAGCGCGGGGAGAGTACCATCCACGCGAGCAGAGCGCGGACCAGTTGCGAGCCGCCGGGACGCTGGACAGCGTCAGCGGTCAACTGCGGGCCTTGAGCGCGGCCTCTGCCGCAAGAGAAACAGTTCGGTGATCGCCTGTTCCAAACCGGCCATGAACATCCAGGAGAAAGAGATTCAGTTCCACGATGACTGGGCCAGAAGCGTGGATCTGCCCCAGGTCGCCGTGCGGGAGGCCTTCGAGGCTCCCACCGCCTTAGAGAATCAGTTCATTTTGAGGTCGATGGGGCCCTTGCAGGGCAAGCGGGTCCTGGATGTGGGAGCAGGGATGGGCGAGTCTTCGGTGTATTTCGCTTTGCTGGGAGCAGAGGTCACCTGCACGGATCTTTCACCGGGGATGGTGGATTGCGCCGTCCGGCTGGGCCGGTTCCACGGGGTGAAG
>JACQDI010000563.1 GCA_016201195.1 Acidobacteriota bacterium
TTTTCAGTGAAGGCCGTCTGTAAGTGATTGATATTTTTTGCTTGGGGTGCAAGAGGTCGTGAGTTCAAATCTCACCGGCCCGACCAGCCTTCTCAAAGACTTACCGACTGCTGATCCCTTCGGTGGCCTCCTTTGTGTGGATCACAAAACGACCCTCGCGCATGCCTTCAAGTCCCGATCTCGGAAGCTGGTGGCGATCTTCGAACTGACCCACTACGGTGGTAAGCTGGACTATTCAATGTCTGCGCAAATCCGATGCGCCGCCGCGACTTTTTGAAGCAGGGTGCGATCCTGCCGGCCGCGTCTGCCGTTCTGGGAGCGGGCCAGGCGACCGCGCCCGAGAAAAAAGAGCGGACCTCTGCCCCATTGAACGGCAATTTCATCGACGCCCACGTCCACGTCTGGACCGACGACTTTCAAAAGTATCCGCTGCCGCCAGGCCATAAGCCCGGGGAAATGCATCCTCCCAGATTTCTCCCTGAGGACATCCTCCGCCCCGCGCGCCCCAGCGGCGTCAACCGCATCGTGCTCATCCAGATGAGCTACTACCGCTTCGACAACTCCTACATGCTCGACGTGATCCGCCTCCGGCCGCAGGTCTTCCGGGGCATCGCCATCGTCGATTGGCGCGGCAAAGACCCTGACGCGAAGATGCGCGAGCTCGCCCGCCACGGTGTGCGCGGCTTCCGCATCTACCCGAACGGCGCGCCGCCGGCGTCGTGGCTCGACGGCGAGGGCTTCGAGAAGATGTTCCGCTGCGGCGCTGAGGAACATCTCGCCATCTGCCCGCTCATCAACCCGGACGCCTTGCCCGCCGTCGGCCGCCAGTGCGAAAAATTCCCCGAGACGCCCGTCATCATCGATCACCTTGCCCGCATCGGCGCCGATGGCTCCATCACCCGTTCCGACATCAACGCCCTGTGCGCCCTCAGCCGCCACCCGCAAGTCAAGGTCAAGGTCTCCGCTTTTTACGCCCTCGGCGCGAAGAAGCCACCACATCTCGATCTCGTTCCGCTCATCCGCCGCGTCTACGCAGCCTTTGGCGCCCATCGCCTGATGTGGGCTTCCGACTGCCCGTTCCAGTTGGTCAGCGAAACTTACGAGGACAGCATTTCGCTGGTCCGCGACCGGCTCGACTTCCTTTCGCCCGGCGACAAAGAGTGGATGCTGCGCCGCACCGCCGAGGAGTTCTTCTTTCGTTAACCAAGGAGCGCGAGTCCTATGCCCAAAAATGAGGAGTGGCGCGGCAAGATCGGCAAGCTCAGCCCGGAAGAAATCGCCGAGTTTCTCTCGGGCGGCGTCTTCTGCCGCCTCGGCTGCCTCGACGAGGACGGCTGGCCTTACGTCGTCCCATGCTGGTTCGAGTATAGCGGCGGCGGCTTCTACATCATTCCCCGTGCCCGTTCGGCCTGGGCGCGCCACATCCAACGCAACCCGCGTGTCTTCCTGTGCGTGGATGACTCCACCACGCACAATTGCCGGGTCCTGGTCAAAGGCGAGGCATCGGTGCTCGAGGAGCCCAACCTGGGCGGCCGTTGGGTCGAAATCGCCCGCCGCATGTCGCTCCGCTACCTCGGCGAGCACGGGCCGGATTATCTCCAGCCAACCCTGGTTGAGCCACGCTGGCTGCTCTTCGTCCGGCCCCTGAAGATGACGACCTGGCAAGGCGTCGATTGGGCCCAGCGCTACAAGCATTCCGAGTGGTAAAGCCATGAGCACATCCAACAAAATCAGCCGCCGGCGTTTTGTCGGCCAGGCCTCCGTTTGGGGGGCGGCGCTGGAGGCCGGCGCTTCCCCCGCTGCTGCTCCAGCTAGAAAGCCCTGGGCCGCCGGTGAAGTCTTCCGGGTCGGTTGCCTCAACGTCTCCTCCTACTCCCACCTCGCTCTCTGGGCGCCTCTCATCAACCCGCGACCGGGCCAACACGACACTCCCTTCACCGGTATGCGCATCACGCACTGCTGGGAGATCGACCCCGCCAAGGCCCAAGAGTTCGCGAAGACCTACCAATGCGAAGCCGTCAAAAACTTCGACGACATGTTGGGCAAGGTGGATGGCGTCATTTCCGGCGGCTACTACAACCACCCCTGGAACCACATCCTCCACGAGCCTTATCTCGAAGCGGGCCTGCCGAACCTCATCAACCGGCCTTTCTCGAACTCGCTTGCCAAAGCGCGAAAGATGGTCGAAACGGCCCAAAAGCACGGCGCCGCGATCCTCGTCCCCTCCGCCTTCGAGTACACCGAGGCCATCACTCGCGCTAAAGCCTGGGCCGCCGGCAAGAAAATCCTCTGCTACAGCGCCACGAATTCCTTCGACGACTATCCCAGCCACGGCGTCCACGGCGTCTACATGATCTCCAAGGCCATCGCCGAGGCCGGCAATCCCATCGTCTCGGTTGGCTATCACGCCAAGTCCTGGTCGAGCCCTCCGGGCGTGATGACCTTCGAGCACGTTGACAAAGACGGCCGCTCCTTCTTCGGCGCGCTTCACCAGGTCGCTGGCTCGTGGGGAACGGTAGAAGTCCACACCGCCGAGGAATACGGCGCCAAAGAGTTCGCCATCGCCCGGGGCACTGGGTATCCGTTCGACAAGGCCGAGGTCTGGGCCCCCACGATCTGGGTCTTCCAGAACATGGCGATGAACGGCGTGATGCCGCAGACTTTCGACCAGATCTACCAGAAGACCCACGTCTTTCTGGCCGGCTGGCGATCCATTCTCGAGAATGACGGCAAGCCGGTGCGGCTCGGCCAGGTTCCCGACAACTGGGAATCGCCCGTCGAGCTCCCTGACCGCCCGGGCGACCCGACCGTGTCCCAGTTCATCAAGAAGTTCGGCAGGTAAGGCCCGAGCGCCGGTCGCCTTTTCCGAGACTGGCTTCTTGTGGGCGGTGACAAATCACCGTTATCGGCGGCGTGCCTTGTGAGGACAAAGATGAACAGGATGACCAACGACAAGATCGCGCTCGTGACCGGCGCCGGCAGCGGCATAGGCCGTGCGGTCGCCCTCGCCCTGCAATCCGCGGGGTATTCCGTGGTGCTGGCCGGGCGCCGCGCTGCGGAACTGGAGCAGACCGCCGCCTTTGCAAAGCCCTCGGGCGGCAAGATGCTCCCCGTGCCCACCGACATCAGCAAACCCGATTCTGTCCGAGCGCTGTTCGCCAGGATCCATGAAGCGTTCGGCCGGCTGGATGTTCTCTTCAACAGGGGTAGCAGGAGGCTGTGGCAACAGGGAAATCGGTCGCCACGGAGGTGAGGGAAGGAGAGGTGTCTGTGGAATCAGCCCGAAAAACGGCCGCGGCCGATTCCGGGTGCCGGGGAGAGGCAGAACTGGCTGTCTCGAAAGCAACTGGAGGCCTGCGGGAAGAAAAACGGCGCTCCCACGGCTCCAAGAGATGTATACTTCACTGAGAGGCCGGGAGGCCAAAATGGAAATCCCGGCTTATTAGAGATCGACGAAAGGGGGGCTTTATGGGAAAGCTGTGGCTGTCGTTGTGCGTCTCCGCCGGGCTGGTCTGGTCTCAAAGCACCACCGGAACGCTGGTGGGGACGGTCACGGATTCCAGCGGCGCTGTGATTGCGGGCGCCAAGGTGAAGGTCACCAACGAAGGCACCGCCATCGGTTTCAGCACGGTCACCAACGCCAGCGGTGATTACGTGGTCCCGAATCTCGCGGCGGCCACCTACAAGATCCAGGTGGAGGTGGCTGGATTTCGCGCCGCCGAGGTCAAGGAGGTCCGGCTGCTGCTCAACACCACCGTGCGCACGGATGTGCGCATGGAGACGGGCGCCCTGGAGCAGACCGTCACGGTTTCCGCCGCGGCGCCGGTGATCACCTCGGAAACTTCCTCCATCGCCACGGTGGTGGACTCCCACTCGGTGGCCACGCTGCCGCTCAACGGGCGCACGCTGGACCGCCTCATTTTGATCTCGGCCGGCAACACCTCCGACAGCCCGTCGAATCCCAAGCTGGCGGGCAGCCTGCACTGGGGCGGCAACTTCTTCACCATCGACGGGGTGGCCTTCAACGATCTGGGTAACGGCGGCGCGGCCTATTCCTACCAGACGCAGTTGAGCACCACGCCCTCGGTCGATACCATCCAGGAGCTGAAGATCGAGACCATCAACAGCAAGGCCGAATACGAAGGCTCGGCGGCCATCTCGATGATTTCCAAGTCGGGCTCCAACCAGCTTCATGGCAGCCTGTATGAATTCAACCGCAACCGCGCGGTGGCGGCGAAGCAGTTCTTCGCCACGGGCCAGCCCAAGCCGGCTTTCAACCGCAACGAATTCGGCGCCGCCGTGGGAGGACCGGTGATCCGCAACCGCACCTTCTTCTTCGGCAACTACGAAGGGTTGCGGCAGCGCACGGCTTCCACGCCGTTTCTCTCGCTGGGAACGGCGGCCTTGCGGGCCGGCGATTTCTCGGGACTGCCGGTCATTCGCGATCCGCTCTCGGGCGACAACTTTGCCAACAACCGCATCCCCACCGCCCGCCTGGACAGCCGCGTGCTCAAGCTGCTGGAATTTGTGCCGCTGCCCAACACGCCGGGCAGCGGGCCGGCGGGAACCGGGCCGAACTACGTCACCAGCGTGGGCAACGTGATCGACGTCAACCGCTACGCCGCACGGCTGGATCACCAGTTCAACAGCCGGAACTCGCTCAACGTGCTCCTGAACTACTCCAAGGGGTCGCCGTATTTCGTGGCGCTGGGCACGCCGGCCAGCTATGGGAATTTCGGCGACGGCGGCTACATCACCAAGAGCGCCTCGCTGGGCTACAGCCGGACCATCACGCCCACCACGCTCAACGAGTTTCGTTACGCCTATTTCAATCACGCCAGCATTCGCATCGGCCAGAACACCGGCTTCAACCCGGCCTCGCTGTTTCCGCAGTTGTACCAGCCGCTGCCGATCGGGGGGCTGCCGAACGTGAGCATCACCGGTTTCCAGGGGATCGGCGACTCGGGCGGCAGTGACCGCGCGCCGCAGATCACCCAGGAGCTGACCGACAACTTCAGCTTCATCCGCGGCGCTCACACATTCAAGACGGGAGTGGACATCGGGTTCGGCCGCGTCTCGACCAATCCCAGCGCCGGCGGCCCGGCTTTCGGCTCGTTCAGCTTCAACGGCCGGTACAGCAACAACGCCTTCGCGGATTTCCTGCTGGGTTATCCAGTGAGCGCCGCGCGCGCCACGCCCGGCTTGGTGAACCTGTTGTACAACTCCCGCTACGGGGTCTACTTCCAGGATGACTGGAAGGTGTCGTCGCGGCTCACGTTGAACCTGGGGATCCGCTACACCCTGCAAACCGAGACGCAGGAGCGCGACGGCTCGTTCGCCAACTTCGATTTCGCCAGCGGGAAATACGTCATCCGCTCGCAAGGCGGTACGCTGCCGCGCCTGGCCCTCCCGCGCCTGCTGGCGGCCTATCCTTACGTTGCGTCCGAACAGAACGGCTGGGGCAGCGACGTCATCCTGGCGGACCACAACAACCTCGGCCCGCGGATCGGCTTCGCCTATCGCCCGCTCGCCGATAACAAGACGGTGGTGCGCGGCGGCTACGGCGTCTACTACAACATCATTCCGGTGTACATCGGGATACGGCAAATCTCGCTCACCAATACGCCGTTCCTGTTGTCGGAGAGCTTTGAAGCGGCCGCCGGCAACGTGCCTTCGCTGACCCTGGCCAATCCGTTCCCGGGCGCCGGGAGTCTTTCGCCGAATCCCAACATCACGGCGGTGAACCGGCAGATCCGCAACACCTACGCGCAGCAGTGGAACCTGACGGTGGAGCGCGAGCTGGCCAACAATCTGGGGCTGCGGATCTCCTACGTGGGCAACAAGGCGACGAGCGTGCCCTGGTACACCTACGAGCGCAACCTGCCGCTGACGCAGGCGGCGGGAACCATCCAGTCGCGGCGGCCCTACCAGCCGTGGGCCAGCATCTCGACGCTGGACACCAACGGGTATTCCATCACCCATCAGATGCAGGTGGAAGTGACCCGGCGGTATCAGAACGGCCTCTACCTGCAGGCCAATTACACCTGGAACAAGACGCTGGACAATGTGCCGATCGTGGGCACGCCGCAGAACCCGTACAATGCCGCGCTGGACCGCGCCAACGGCGATCAGATCCGGCGCCACGTGTTCTACGCCAATGGCAGCTACGAGCTGCCATTCGGGCGAGGCATAACCGGCGCCGCGAGCAAGCTCATCCGCGGCTGGAGCCTGGCCACCATCGTGCAGCTTCGCTCCGGCACGCCTTTCAGCGTGGGCTTCACGCCGACCCTGGCAGGGTGGTACGCCAATCGGGCCGATGTTGTCAGCAAGGATTTGTACCCGACGAACCGCAACATCGAGCAGTGGTTCAACCCGGCGGCGTTCGCCGTCCCGGCGCCGTTCAGCTTCGGCAACGGCGCGCGCAACCTGCTGTTCGGTCCGGGGCAGTCGATCATCGACCTGAGCGTCTTGAAGGACACACGTATCGGCGAGCGGTGCACGCTGCAGTTCCGCGCGGAGTCGTTCAATTTCCCGAACCACCCCAGCTTCGGCAACCCGTCGGCCAACATCTCGGTGCCGGCCAGCGTGGGGAAGATCCGCGGCACGTCGGTGGCGGCGCGGGCGGTGCAGTTCGGGATGAAGCTGCTGTTCTAAGCGGAGCGCCCGGTCAAGGCCCCGCGGGGCGTCTGATATGCTTTCCCCGGGAATATGCGTTTATAACCGTCAGGGCCACCAAGATGCCGTTTATCGGACGCGGGTGAAACGAGCACCGTCAGTCCATCTGAATCAACCGCCTACGCTCACCGTGCGCCCGTCGAGGCAGGCGGTCACGGCCGAGAAAAGGGAGGGGTGAAAATCGAAGCTGGATTCAGTACACTCTGTCCTTGGCAGCGAGGGTCCGGGGTTTGAGTGGCGGAGGGCGCTGTACCGGATCAAGGTGTTCAAGTTGTTTCCAGGGAACGAGGCCGGGGCGCCGGGCGTCAACAACCAGCGCATGCTGCCGAAAGGGAGCGTCTGACATGGCGGGCGGCGAAGCAAGGGCCGGGCGTAACACAGTAGTGCAGAAATGCAGGCGCGGGCAAGCACAATCGGTCGGAAGACGTGGCGGTTTGCTGTTCGCATGGTCCGTCTTCCTTGTAACGGGCGTGTGGAGCACTTTGGCCCGCGCTGCCGATGTGCTTGCACGGGCGGTGCCGACCTTTGAGTGTCTGGGCTTGTACTATGACCGCTCTATCGCGCAGAGCGCGTGCCGGGTGCGCTATAGGATCGCGGGCGATGCGGAATGGCAGGAGGGGTATCCGCTGGTCTACGACGAACGGGAGCGGCAGTACCGGGGATCACTGGTTGGTCTGAAGCCGAACACGCTCTATGACATTCGGCTCGAGGCGGACGGGGACCATGTGGACTTCCCAGGCCGGACGCTCAGTGAGGAGTTTCCCATTGGAAAGACGACCTATCTGCCGGGCGGGAGCACCGATCAGACACTGTACATCCGCGACGGGGGTACGGCGGAGGGATGGCGCCTGGTGGCGCCGGCCCCGGGGACGAAGTTCATCAGCGACGTGTTTAACCTCGCCGACCACAACGTGGTCGTGGAGGCCGACTACGTCATCCTCCGGGGTCTGGAACTGAAGAACGCGGGTATCCACGGCGTGCTGATTCGAAGCGGGGTGCAGCACGTAGTGGTAGAGGATTGCCACATCACGGGATGGGGGCGCATCGGCGGCGCGCGGGTGTGGGGCGTCTTCGGCGGAATGGACAGCGGCATCTATGCCGAGAACGACGCCGGCCACCTCATCATCCAGCGCAACCTGATCGAATACCCACGCGGCGGGGCCAATGACTGGGAATCGGGGCACCCTTCCGGGCCGCAGGCGGTGTCGCTGATCGATTCACGCGGTGGCAATATCATCCGGTACAACACGATCCGGTCCACCGACGACCACGGATTCAACGATGGCATCGGCGGCGGCAGCAACTACAGTTTCAAGGGAAGTCCGAACCGGGACTCGGATATTTACGGCAACCTCATCTCCAACTGCTGGGATGACGCCATCGAGAGCGAAGGCGCGAACCGGAACGTGCGGATCTGGAGCAACTACATCCACCACACGTTTGTGCACATCGCCACGGCGGCCACGTCCATGGGTCCGCTTTACATCTTCCGCAACGTATTCGGCGAAAGCCGGATTTCTCACCAGGACCCCTCTGGCGGCATGATGATCAAGACCGGAATGAACTACCTCAATATCAATGGCGAGCGCGTCAGCACCGGCCTGGGCTACCGGTTCATTTTTCACAATACGGCGTTGCAGCCGAAGGGCGGGCTGGACGTATTCAGCAGCCACGAGCTGCACAATGCGGTGAGCCGGAACAATATCTTCTATGCCCGCGGCCGGACGTATCCCCAGGACCGCGGCGCGCCGCACAATGATTTCCAGAATGACCTGACGGGGAGCTACCTCGGGGGAGGATTCGTGCGATCGATGTTTCTGCCCAGCGAGCGGCTGGAGTGGTGCCTGGCGCCAACGATGAACCGCATCGAGTGGGGCCGGGTGGAGTACACCCGGAATGGCCGGAACTTCGCCATTACCGACCCCTTGGTGCAGGTAACGAACCCGGCGATCGACCGCGGGGTTCGCCTGCCGGGATTCAACGACGAGTACGGCGGAGCGGCGCCGGATATCGGTGCGTTTGAAAACGGCCGTCCGCCGCTGCGTTTCGGCCGGGAAATGGCGCCGGGATTTTCACGGCCGCCGTGGGAGCTATATTAGAGGCCGCCACTGGGCACGGTTCCCGCTCTAAGGGATGTCGGATGTCTCTTCGCCTTTGGGGGTTGACGAGCATCGGTGACCCCTACTTGCAGGGCCGACCTACATTTATAGATGTGATAAAGTAGTTCTCGTCTCGTTTCGCTGGATCCAAGTCGCTGGGGTTCGAGCGGTCGTCTCTGGGGACCGCGAGGCGGCCGCGTCGCAGGGCTGAGGTGAATCCAGCGTAGCGTCGCTCGGCTCTCTGGAGGTTCTGCCATGCAAGATCGACGGATGTTCACTGCTCTTCTGATCGCTTTGTTTGTCCTCCCATGCATCGGGATCCACGCTCAGAACATCACCGGGTCCATTGTCGGCCAAGTCGCTGACCCCTCCGGCTCTGCGATTCCGGGAGCGGAAATCACGGTGAGGAGCACGGAGACCGGGGTAGCGGCCCAGACCATCACGGAGGTTTCCGGCAGCTACTCAGTACCGAATCTGCTGGCCAGCACTTACGAAATCACGGCGCGGAAGGAAGGATTCCAGACCTTCACCGTCCGGGGCATCCAGCTTCTTTCCGCTCAGATTCTCCGCCAGGATATAAGACTCCAGATCGGCGCCGTGCAGCAGTCGGTCGAGGTCATCGGCCAGGCTCTCTTGATTCGCACCGATAGTCAAACGATCGGAAGTTCCGTGGGCAGCCGACAGGTCGCCGATCTTCCGCTGGCGGGCCGAACCATAGACGGCCTGATGGGTCTGGCGGCGGGCGTGGAGACCGGGGGTGCGAATCCCCGGATTTCCGGAAGCTCCTACTGGGGCGGGACCAATTTTACTCTGAACGGCATCGGCGTGAATGATTCGCCCAACAGTCGCGGGCAAGGCACCTCCGGGGTATCGAATTTCGGTTTTGGGAACCTGCCCGCGCCCGATTCGCTTCAGGAGTTCAAGATCGAGAGCGGAAACCAGAGCGCCGAGTATCGCAACGTCGCTTCGATCATGATGGTGTTGAAGCAGGGCGCCAACGCTTTCCACGGACTGGCGTACGAATTTCTCCAGAACACGGCTCTCAATGCGAACACGTTTCTGCTGAACGCCACCGGGCAGCCGCGTGCTCCTTCCCGCCTCAACCAGTTTGGGGCGGACCTGGGCGGCCCTGTCCTTAGGAATAGACTGTTCTTCTACGGCGCTTATCGCGGGGTCAGAAACCGTTTCCCGCGCACGGCAAATCTTTCCCTCCCCTCCATGGCGATGCGGAGGGGCGACTTCTCCGCGCTGTGTTCGACCTACTCGAACGGAATCTGCGCCACCGGGACCCAACTGTACAACCCCTTTACGGGCGCCCCCTTTCTGAATAACCAGATCCCTGCCAACCTGATTACTCCTCAGGCAAAGGCGTTGCTGGAATTTCTGCCGGCCCCGACCAACTTGAGCGCGCCCGCGCTCCCGAATGGCCCGCCGAACTATATCGCTCCTGTGCCCAACAACACGGGCATCAACGGCGTGGACTTCCGGATGGACGGCCGGCTCTCCTCGAAGGACTCGGTCAACGGCGTCTTCCATTGGTCGCGCGGGGCGCCGTGGATTCTCTCCTCCGGCGGCACTCCGGCAAATTACGGAAACAATGCCGACGACGGCTACACCGATTATGCGATCAGCTTGACGGAGACACACATCTTCAGTCCCACGGCGATCAACGAGTTTCGCGCGGCTTGGGTGGTCCATTCTCCCAATCACAACGGCCAGAACACCGATTTCAACCCCGCCACCCTGTTCCCCCAGCTTCCGATCGTCGACAATGGGGGTCTCCCGAGGATGACGATGACCGGGTACACCGGCATGTTCACCGATGCCGGCAAGGGTTACCCTTTCCCGGAGTATGACATCGAATTCGTGGATAACTTCACCAAGGTGCACGGCCGCCACACGTTCAAGTTTGGGGTGAACGAGACCGGCTACAAGAATTACACGCGCCAAGGCGGGCAGGCATTGACCGGTGTAACGGTTACCCCCCTGGGCGCCTTTACGTTCTCCGGACAATGGACGGGCAACAGGGGTTGGCCGGGCCAGCCCAGCTCGCAAGGGAACGCTTTCGCCGACTTCCTCCTCGGAGTCGCCAACACGACGAACTTTGCGGGCCCGCAAACCGACTACCAGATATCCTCGCGGGACTGGGAGTTCTATGGGCAGGACGCCTTCCAGGTAACGCCGAAGCTGACTTTGAACTACGGCCTGCGCTATGTCTATCAGAAGCCGTGGCACGTGCGCGATTATCGTGTGACCTATTTGGACTTGAAGAACAACAAGCTCGCCATCCCGCAGGATTCGGATACCCTTACACCTCCGCGGCTCGCGATTCCCGCCCTGCTCGCCGCTTACCCTTATGAAACGACGAAGCAGGCCGGCTGGCCAAAGTCCTATTCGATTCCGGACAAGAACAATTTCGCGCCCCGGTTTGGATTCGCCTACCGGCCCTTCTCCGGTGGCAAGATGGTTGTGCGCGGCGGTTGGGGAGTTTACTACGACTTCTACCGCAGCAACGCCAGCGCCTACGTCAACATCTTCAACCCGCCGTGGCGCACCGGCTCCACCTGGAGTTCTGCGCTACCGGGAAGGCCAACCGCGCCGTTCCTGCCGTACCTGACGTTCCAGAATCCATTCCCCAGCGCGGCCGAGACGGGTCCTCCGTCCAACCCGCTGATTTACATGATCGGGCGGAACAACGTGAGTCCCGTTACGCAACAGTGGAGTCTGACCGTGGAGCAGCAGCTCCGGGACAACTGGATGGTGCGAGCCTCGTACGTCGGCGCGCAGACCCACCATGCGCTGTACAGCCGGGAAGACATCAACCGGCCGGACGTGCAGCGCCCCAACGTGCCGTTGCAGACCCAGCGCATTTATCAGCCGTGGGGTGAGATCGGCAATACTCACACCAGCGGCAAGGTAAACTTCAACCAGCTCCAACTGGAGTTAAAGAAACGGCTTTCCGCCGGATTCCTGGTGGAGGCGGAATACTCATACACGCGCAGCCGGGACAACGTGCCGGTAATCGGCGGAGCGCAGAATCCCAACAACCGCAACGCCGACTATGGAAATTCCGAGGCCATCCTGCGTCAGGTGCTGGTGGTGAATTACCTTTACGATCTTCCGGTCGGCAGGGGCCGCGCCTTCAACATTTCCAACACGATCCTGGATAAGGTTGCCGGCGGATGGTCCATTTCCGGCGTCACGGCTTACCGCACGGGGGCGCCGCTTTCGGTCAGCTTTACCGTGCCGTCCAGCATCATCGGCTGGTGGGGAGGCCGCCCGGACGCAGTCGCCGGAGGCAGGATCTACGAAGGCCAGTCCGGCTCTCATGATGTGATCAAAGGAGTGCAGTGGTTCAACCCAGGCGCCTTCGCTCCGCCGCAGCCCTGGCAATGGGGCAACGCCGAGCGGAATAGCGTTTACGGTCCTGGCTCCTGGAACTGGGATATCGGGGTGCAGAAGTCCTTCGCGGTCACCGAGAAGCACCGTGTGCAGCTTCGCGGCGATTTCCTGGACGCCTTCAACCACTTCAACCTGGGCAGCCCGTCCGCCACCATCGCTGATACCCGAGATGGCGGCCTGCCGAACCCGAACTCCGGCAAGATCTTCGGCGGCAGCGGCAACCGGGTCATACAGTTGGGGCTGAAGTACATATTCTGACGGGAGATATCCGACGCTAAGGAGGAACGGCGATGAAAATACGTCGCTTGGCGCTTTATGTACCGGGTAACGGCCGTCGCACTTCTCGTTTGGCAGGGCATGGTGGTCGCCCAGACCAATACGCTGGCGGTCAGTCCCGGCACACTTTCCTTCAACGTCCCCGCTGGCGGACCGGTACCAGTTCCTCAAACCATTGGGGTGACGAGCGACGGGGCGATGGGGCTAAATTTCACGGTCGCGGTGACCGGAGGGTGGCTGTTGGTGGGTCCGACTTCCGGAACGACGCCGGCGAACCTGAGCGTCGCGGTGAATCCGGCCGGCCTGACACCCGGGACCTATACTGGCACAGTCATTATCACTTCAGCCGGGGCATCCAATTCGCCGGTGACGATCGGCGTGACGCTGGTGGTGACGGCCGCCGCCTCTACGCCAAGCATTGATATCGTGGTGAATGCCGGGAGCTTCCAGCCGACGGCGGCGGCCCCGGGAGAGATTATCACGGGGGATACGCGGGTTCTGTTCGACGGGATCCCTGCACCCATGATCTACGCTTCCGCCACGCAGGTGAACGCGATTGTGCCGTACGAGATCGCCGGGAGGGCGATCACCAATGTGCAAGTGGAGTTTCGCGGCTTGCGATCGCCGGCCCTGGTGTTGCGCGTGGTTGACGCTGCACCGGCCATCTTTACGGTCGCCGGTTCCGGCGTCGGTCAGGGCGCCATCCTCAATCAGGACTTTTCCGTAAATGGCGCGTTGAACCCCGCTGTGGAAGGGTCGATCGTGCAGATCTTCGCGACGGGCGCGGGCCAGACCCGTCCTGGGGGCACTACAGGTCTGGTGACGTCGGCCAATGGCTTGGATTTGCGCGTGCCCGTTCAACGCGTGTCGGTGAGGATCGGCGGCCAGGCAGCCGAGGTGCTTTACGCCGGTTCCGCCCCTGGCCTGGTCGCCGGCGTGATCCAAATTAATGCGCGTGTCCCGCAGGCCGCTCGCTCCGGCGTTGCGCAGGCGATAGTCGATGCGCCGGTGGTATTGACGATCGGGGACGTGGCCAGCCAGGCGGGAGTCACCATCGCTGTGCGGTATGGACCTCCCACAGGGCCGTAGGGGCACTATTCCCGTGAAAGGTTTGAACGGAAGCTACGGTATGCTGCGGATTCCACGCGTCAGGTTGTCCGGTTTGACGCGGGTACTCGGCAAGTTGCGAGCGATTCAATCTCTTAGACATTGGCCAAGTAAGCTCGTTGCTGGCATGCAAGGGCGAAGAGAATTTGTTAGCGTAACCAAGGACGTCGTTACGATCCTGGCCGTATTCGTCGGCGGATACTGGACCTTCAGGCTCTATGACCAGCATAGGGAGAACCGTCCACGGTTGTCGATCGAGCATCGTGTGACCCATCGCCCCCTGCCTCCTGACAAGGTCTTATTGATCATCGACGCAAGGGTCACCAACACCGGGAAGGTCCTTATCAAGCCCCTCGTGAGTCCCGAGTGGCCCATGTGACGTTTCCTACGATGGCTACTTGGTGCGGTCCCTCAAGGATCCCAGGAGAGTTGCGGCATACCTCAATGCTGCTCTGGAGCAGGAAGCCCCGCGAGTCTTCCTACTGGCGCTTCGCAACCTGGCAGAGGCACACTGGGGATTGGGCAGGGTGGCCGCCTGAACCGCGAGAGCCTGTACCGTATGCCTTCGAAGAAAGCGTGATTTTGCACTTGGCAAAGTAACCGCTAGGTCGTTACGATTAGGCCGGCGTGACAGGCCGGTCAGCGACCCTTGGCAGCTTTTCGAGCACGCGGGCTTTGAGCTGCCTCGGTTTCTTCTTGGCCCCCGGCGGGGTCTCGAGCAGTTTCAATAGGACTGCCTCGAACTAGTGTCGGGAACTTTTGGGATATCCACGGCTCCACTGTATACTGTTCATCTCATGAACAGTTCCGGTCGAGAGCGTGCCGCCATATATCTATGAATCGCCACCACGTCATAGGGACGACGTGACAGGCCGAGAGAACTCAATCTGATTCTCCGGTCGTCTTGGCCTTCTCTAAAGCTCCAATGATTTCGGCCAAGGCTTTTTTGACTAGATCCGTGGACACATCAGACCACTCGGTTTTCGGGTAAACCAGGATGGGGTACAGCACATTTGCCGGCTGGTGATAATAGGCGATGATGCGCCACCCATAACTAGCGCCCCGCCCTATATCTGTACTCTTCTGTCGATACTTGAAAACCGATGGATTTCCGCAGCGTGGAACACGTCGGCACTGGTTTGCTTCCCGATTGCCGCTGATGGCCTTGAAGGCGGCTTCGAGATCCTTGTCGATGTGGGGATAGGCACCAGATCGCCAATGAGCCACCAACTTAGTGAACTCCGGACTCCTCTTGCTATCAATCGCGCAAGGAGCCAATTTTGTGTCCTATGCTGGAATACCGAGGCTCTTTATCGACCTGCCTACCAACTCTTTGAAGTTGGGATCGGAACTGAGGGTCAGGTCGTCTAGGATCTCGCCCAACTCTTCCGTCGATTCGCGGAGCCTACCAATCCAATGGCGGAACGGTGGAATGTGTGAGAGTCTCATTACGCTCGGCAATTTACAAAAGTCTACCAATAGTACATAGGCCTCGCGTAACATATCGGTCAGCTCATCAGCTTGTTGGTCTGATAGGTTCTCCAACACGCTGGGAGACAGCACCTTAATCAATATGTCCAAGTTCCAGGAAACAAACGCGAGCCGCCAGAGAAAGGCTATGCCCTGGGCCGTCTTTGTCAGGAGGGCATACCCCAAGACACGTTCAGCGTTACGCTCGATTTCTTCAAATGTGACCGAAGAAGTCATCAGTCCTCTGCATCTTGTTAGACGCTAACGGCGCACGAAAAGTTCAGGGGCCTCAAGGTTTGTAACCAGTCTCCCGACAACTGGCCTTGGGGGCTACGCGCCGTTTGGAACCGATGGCCCGCTCACTATGATACTTGACCGCTGCTTCAATTTCAAAGCAAATTCCTCGGTCGCCATCCCGGACTAGTACTATTTTCCCTAGATCCTGTTGTGAGTCATAGTACCAACGGGGTATGGCCTGTACGGTTACTCTCATAGAGGGCGCGCCCGCATGGTCGGAAACTTACGCCTCAGCCGGGGGCTGGCCGGTCAGCGCCTTGTAGAACTTCTTCGTTGTGCCAATTGTCCGAATCAGAGGCAAAACTCCCCAAGGTAGCGTATGAACCGATCCCAGGTGGCGCTTCACCCGGAAGGCCGAAATACCCTTCTTCGCGTCGGTCATGGTGGGTGTCCTCGAAGACCATTCCGGCTGTCGGGCTGAACTGATAGCGGCACTCCCGGCATTCGTACAGGTAGCGTGAGGGACCTTAACGGTGACCATCTCGCCCTTCCGGTTCCGGCGCGTCCGGTCGGTTTCATTCGTGGTAAGCTGCGAGATGTTCTTCGAGTGACACCGCAAGAAAGGGAGTCCCCGCTAACAAGGACTCGAAAATGCGAAGTCCCGGTCGATCGAGTGCGATAGCCCCCTCCAGCCGATCGCCCGACGGCCACGCCCTTCGGTCTTCTGTATTCTGACTCCCTGACTCCCTGACTCCCTTCCCTCACCCCAACAACTCCCGAATCGGCCTCCCCTTCCCGTCCTTGGTGACGTGGAAGGGCCGCTTCTCCACCTCGTAGGCTAAATCCGGCGGGATGCCGAGGGCATGGTAGATCGTGGCGTGGAGATCTTCGATCGACACCGGGTTCTCGATGATCTTGCAGGGGCGCTCGTCGGCGGTTTTGCCGTAGAGGAAGCCTTTCTTGAAGCCTCCGCCGAAGATCAGCACGCTCGACGCCTCGGTGTAGTGGCGGTGCATGCCATAGTGCTTGGGCTCGGTCATGACGTCGGGCTGTGTGGAGGCGACCTGGTCGGGGACGCGCTTGTCGGGCTTGCCCTCCACGATCATGTCGCGACCGAACTCGCTCGCCAGCACGATCAGCGTGCGGTCGAGCAAGCCGCGCTCTTCCAGGTCAAGCACAAGCTGGGCCACCGGGGCGTCGATCCATTGCTTCATGCCCACCGCCCGCTCGTGGCCGTTCTCGTGCGTGTCCCAGTGGCGGAACGGGATGTACTCCGTGGTCACCTCGATAAAGCGCGCCCCGGCCTCGGTGAGCCTCCGGGCGAGCAGGCACCCCAGGCCGAAGCGGCCGGTGTTGTAGACGTCGTAGCTCTTCTTCGGCTCGAGCGAGAGGTCGAAGGCCTTGGCGGCCGGCGAATCGAGCAGCCGGTGGGCGTTCTCGATTGAGCGCAGCAGGGACTCTTGCTGGTAGCAGCTCGCCTCGCCATAGAGCGGGCTCGCCTCGATCAGGCGCCGGTAACGCCGGTGCCGCTCGCGGAAGCGCGCATCGCTGACGTGCGCCGGGCGCACGCTGGCCGCCGCGTCATTGGGGTCGCCGATCAGAAACGGCCCGTATTCGCTCCCCAGGAATCCGGCGGTATGAAACGCCTTGACTGCATCGCTCTCGGCGCCGATTTCCAGGTTCTGCCCGATGTCAATGAACGCCGGGACGTCCGGATTCTTCGGCCCCAGGGTGCGGGCGATCACCGCCCCCAGGTGCGGCGCGGCCACCGAGAGTGGCGGGGCGTAGCCGGTGTGCCAGTGGTATTGATGCCGGGAATGCAGGATGTGCCCCAGATCTCCCACGCGGTGGCTGCGGATCAGCGTGCCCCGGTCCATGACCTTGCTGATGCGCTCCAGGCCCTGCGAGAGCTTGATGTGGTCCACGGCCGTATCGATCGCCGGGAAAGTACTGAGGACCCGATTGCACTCCAGGCCGCGTTCAAACGGCGTGTAGGCCTTCGGGTCGAAGGTCTCGGTCTGAGCCATCCCACCCGCCATCCACAGCAGAATCATGGTATCAGCAGTGGCTTTTGGGGCCGGCCGCGCCCAAAGCTGTCGCGGCTCCCCGCCAGCCAGAGCGGCCATCGCCACCGCC
>JACQDI010000128.1 GCA_016201195.1 Acidobacteriota bacterium
CGCGTTTTGCAGCAACTGGCTCAGGTCAGTGTTCCCGGATCGCCAGCAGCTCCGGTCAATGTCCCCAGGGAAATAGATCCGCCGGCTGCGTCCCTGTTCCCGAATGACGATCGCCGGCTCGTTGGTGCGTGGCGTGTTGGTGTACACCATCTCCGGTGGAAACGCCGGGTAGGGGGGCACCACGGTCAGAACAGGCTTGTCGCTCGTCGTTACCGGCACGCGATACTCGGCCCCCGGCAGCACCTTGGTATTCTCGAAGCCCCGCAGGATCTCGTGTGGGCTCTCGATGCGGGCGTAGAAGGAGTTGCCCTTCGGCCCTTGCACCTCCCCGGCGGATTGGATGCCGAATACCTCCGCCAGGCCCGGTTCGGCGCGCCGCTCGCCCCACTCCTGGTAGCGTCCCGTTTCAAAGGTGGCGAGCAGCGAGCCGCCGCCTTCGACGTAATCCCGCAACTGCCGGCACTGCACGTCGCTCAGCAGGGCTGCATTCGGCAGGATCAGCGCGGCGTATTTCTTCAGCGTCTCCGGACCCAGGTCGTCCTCGTGGACGAAGTCGAAAAAGAACCGCCCTTCAAGCAAGGCATAATAGAGGCCCTGCAAGAACTCGGTCACCTCGCCGCCGCCCGGCGACCGGTAAAAGGCGTTGGTCCTCTGCGCGAACACCACGCCCAGGTTGGCGATGGGGCCCTTGTTGACGAAGTGCGTCTGGTGGCGCGCGTGCCACTCGAAAAACTTGCGTCCGGTCTCCCGCCAGCGCAGGTCTTCGGGCGCTCCCCCTAGCCAGTGATACCAGGGGACCATCCCGCTCGCCGTGGTCTGCGCCATCCACAGCGTGGCCTCGGCCGGTGACTTGGAGGTATGCCGCCACAGCGGCCGCGCGTTGGCGTAGGAGCCGGTCACGTTGGTGACCGTCCGCCCTTTCATCACCGAATACGCCACGCGCCCCTGCTGGGCGCAGTCCCAGATCGGCGTGGTCCCGCTGCGCCCCTGGTGGTCGGCGTTGAACCACCCGGCCACCTCGGCCAGCTTCTTCAAGTTGGTCACCGCGCGGATCCCACCGCCCAGGTTGCCGATGTAGACGCTGTCCCACTTCTTCTGCTTGGCCGTCGAATCCCACAGTTTCCAGACCTCGAGCACCCTCGCCTGGTGCTGCTGGTAGAGCTCCGGCCCCTGGCGAGCCCCCAGCTTCTTACAGTTCTCGCAGTAGCAGACCCGCGGCCGCCCCGTCGAGGGCCACCCGTTGGTGAAGAATGCATCCACGTCGTAGAGCGAGTTGATCTCGCGGATGATCGCCGGCATCTGCTCGGTGAAATACGGCGAGAACATGCACGTGTTGTAGAGCCACGTCGATTCGTTGTGCCGCACCGGCTCGCCGCTCGAGGTCCGCTCGATCCATTCCGGGTGTGCCTTCCAGGCTTCCTCCCAAACCAGGTTACAGTCCAGACGGGCCACCACCCGCATCCCCCGCTTCTTGGCGGCTTTCGTGAAGTCCCCGAACAGGTCCTTGTCGCCGAGGTACTGGCTCTTGTGGTGGTAAGGGATTTTCGTAGGATAAAACGCCACAATCCCACCGGCGTTCAGCAGCAGCGCGTCGAGCTTCAGGCTGGTCCAGTAATCGAGCCAGGAGTCAATATCGAGCACCTGCGGATCGCGCTCGTTGAAATTGATCTGCCCGCAGCGGCGCATCTTCTGGTACCAGGGCGTGCCGGACTGGCCGAAGAGACGGCTCGCAAAGGCCGCCCCGGAAAACACGAACAGTTCGCGTCTCGAAATCATCAAATCACCAAATCAACAAATCATCAGATCAAAAGATGTACTTCAGGCAGCCGGTGCCGTTCGGTGACCGGGAAATTCTTGCGGATACCGAGGTGCCATTCCCAGAAGCCCGGGTTGCGCAGGCTGTTGCGCGGCTGGACGCCAAACGTGCCTGGCGCGGGCTGGGCAAAGGCGGCCTTGTTGAACCAAGTGGCATCGGCAGTGAAGGCGGTCGGCTCGAGGTGCGGGTCGCCCACCAGGTTCCAGAACTGGTTGCCGCTCCCAGCGCCGACGCCGGCGTAGTCGGTGCTCTGGCGCACGGAGAAGGGTGAGCCGGACTGGAGCTGGTTGATGCCGGAGATCTCCCAGTTGCCGAGCAGCCGGCGCGCCATGTTGCTCGAGCCACGGAACGGCAGCTCGTAGATATAGCTGATGATCAGCACGTGGGTCCGGTCGAGGTCGGAGGTCCCGTAGTAGCCCTTGTCGCTGTAAGCGTTGGGGATGATGTCGGTGAGCGAGGAGGCGTTGTCCCGGAGCTTCGAGTATGTGTACGCGACATCGAATTGCAGCCCGGTCGCGAAGCGGCGCTGGGCGCTGATCTGGAGGCCGTTGTACATCGAGAGGCCGGAGGTTTCGGCGAGGCCCAATATGCCCAGACCGCTGTAGGGACGAAGGAAATTGACGTTGGCGCCCGGGTTGGCTTGGACCGTGCCAGGAAGCAACTGGTTGATATTGCGCTTGCGCTGGTTGTGGATGCCGCGGCGGCCGACGTAGCCCACCTCCAGGGTCGTCTTCCACGGCAGCTCGCGCTGGACGGTGGCGTTCCAGTTCCACGCTGTCGGGACTTTGAACACCGGGTCCTGGATCGTCATGGTGAACGGGAAATTGCGGGGAATCGCGCCGCCGGGAGCGTCGGCGCTGCCGTTGATCACCGTTTGCTGCGGCTGGAACGGCGCGTTGCCGCCGAGAGCCGTATCGCGGTTGATGGCGGTGCGGTTGGCGAACATGCCGAGACCGGCGCGGACCGAGGTCTTCGTGTTGACGGCGTAAGCCATGCCGAGGCGCGGTTGGAACAGGCGGTAGTGAGTCTCGGCCAGACCTTCGGGCAGTCCGTGGAAGAGGCGATCGAACTGGCCGGTGTGAAGCTGCGGAAAGCGGTTGCCCTCGGCCTTGGTGAGGCCGCTGCCGGGCAGGACGATACCGTTGTACTGGTCGCCGCTCACGATGAAACCACCGGCGCGATCGACCACTGCCGCCTTGCTTCGATCGTAAAACGCCGGCAGAAACTCGGCCAGGCTGTTCCAGCGGCTGTGCCACGGCGGCCAGGTGGAGTGCCGCACGCCGTACTCGAGCGTGAGCTTCTTGGTAGCTTTCCAGCTATCCTGCACGAACCAGTCGAAGGCCGTCGCGACCCAGGGCGTAATCGGCTTGCCGCCCAGCTCGGAGTAGTCATTGAACCTCCCCAGCAAAGCGTTGGCGATCGCCGTCCGGCCGCTCCCGGGATCGAGGAAGCGGAAGGCGCCGTTCTCGTTGATGGTAGCGGGCGCGCTGGCCGTGGTGAACTGGATGTGGTCGTTCTGGCCGGAACGCTCGATAAACACGCCAAACTTCAGCGTGTGGTTGTTGATGATCTTGGTGGTGTTGTTGGCCCAGGCGTAAACGAAACCGGACCAGGTGCCCGGGTACGGGCTGTTGCCGATACCCGAGAGGCCATCCACGCCGATGTCGGGCAGCTTCTCGCCGTCCCACTTGGTGCCGGGGAAGATGAACGGGTAATTGATCCCGGCGGCGCTCCGGCTGCACCGGGGGCCGCAGGACTTGTCGCTGTAAATCGATCCCAGGCCATCCGAGCTCGCCGAGAAGGTGAACTCGTTGATGAAGGTCGGCGAAAGGGTGCTGACCAGGCTGGCGGCGCCGGTGCGGTTGGGCCGCGACCACAGCGCCTGGTACAAGGTGCCTTCAAACGGGCTGTTGAACGTCCACGGGATGTGCGTGCCGCGGACCGAAATGCGGTGCTTGTCGCTGAGCAGGTAGTCCACCTTGATAGTGCTCTTGACCAGGTTCGAGTAACGCGGGTACGCGCCGATCCAGTTGGAGGTTCCTTGCTGGAAGCCCGGGGTTGGCAACGGATACGCCTTGAGCAGGGCCTGGCCGTTACGGCTGATGCGGCTGGCCGGGATGATATTGTTGGGGAAGGGCGCGCTCGTGTCGGGATCAAAGGCGGTGCGCGGGCCGCTGTAGAATCGGTTCGACGCCAGCAGCGCGCTCAAGTCGCCGTTGCGCATGGCCTCGGTTGGGACGGTGAGGGTGCCCGTGTTGTCCTCGCGCCGCTTGGTCCACTCCTCGGCCCACAAGAAGAACAGCTTGCTGCGGTCGGTGTTGAACTTGTGGGGGATGAACACCGGGCCGCCGATGTCGAAGCCGAACTGGTTGAAGCGGAATGGCTGCGGGCGCCCCGAGATGGTAGGATCGGGGCTGAGATTGCGCGTCCAGGTGTTGGCGTCAAGCGCTGAATTGCGGAAGTTCTCGACCAGGTCGCCGTGGAAGTCGCGGGTGCCGCTCTTGCTCACGAAGCGGATCTGGCCGCCGGAGGAGCGGCCATACTCGGCATTGTAATTGGCGGTAAGGATTTGGACTTCTTGAATGGTGTCGATGTCCTGGGCGCCAAGCAGGGAGCCGGAGGAGCGGGTGCGCGTGGCGACGGCGCCGTCCACCATGACC
>JACQDI010000538.1 GCA_016201195.1 Acidobacteriota bacterium
CACCCAGTCGCCCACTTTGGCGTCCATCCAGGTGAGTTGGGAGCCGGGCTCGCCCGCCGCTAGCAGCCCATCGGCCGGATCGACCCCGATCCCGTGATGCGTTCCGCGCTCATGCCAGGCCAGGATCTCCTTCCCCGCCGGGTAGAAGAACGACATATCGGCGCCCGCCTGCTCGCAGGCGTGGACGGCCTGAAACATCCACAGGGTGGCATCGGCGGTGTTGTACTCGGGCCGCTCGCCGTGGTCGGGAAAGCGGTTGGGGATCAGGCCTTGGTTGAGATGTTCGAGGAACCCGCGGATCACCTCCCGCGCCTCCTCAACCAGCCCTCGGGCGACGAGCAGCCCCGGGATGCAAATCATCGTGTCGCGCCCCCAGTCGGTGAACCAGGGGTAACCGGCGATGATGGTCGGCTTGCCGTCGGCCCGCCGTACCCGGAACTGGTCGGCCGCGGTCTCCAGTGGAGTAAGTCTCCCGGCTTGCCCGTTCTGCCAAGGCTCAGGATCGATGGTGCCCACAACTCGAACCGGCGATCCCGGCGTCATTTCGAAGGTAAACACGCCGGGGCAGTAAAGGTCCTCACGAAAATCCAGTCCCCGGTATAAGTCTTCTAAGTACTCAGTGTTGTAATACCATCCACCCGCGACCTCAAACGCGGCGCCACTGTGGTGGAAAGTGAGCGCCGGCAGCCCGCTGTACGGCTGAATCTCGACCGCTTTCTCGTTCTGCTGGACCCGGCCATCCAATGAATCATTGGCGTGAGCGAGCGAATGGTAATCGCGGAACGCCAGAAACGGCCGCACTCGCAGCCGGCAAGCGCGATCGCCCCGGTATTCCACGATCACAGTCTGCTTGCCTCCCACGAGCCAGACCCGCTTTTCGATCCGCGCGCCGTCGACCTCCCAGGTCCAACTCGGCGAGGGATCGAGACGAAACCCGGCGAGGTACTGAAAACCCGAAGGGTGAACCGTTCCCGGGTACTGATTGGCCCCGAGCGCAAATTTGCGCTCACCGATGGAAACTTCCTCGTCAAGCTTCGAAAGCAGCACGAAGCGTTCGACGGGCGGGCGGAGGCTGGCCACCAGCAGCCCATGGTAGCGGCGGGTGTTGGCCCCGGACACGGTGCCCATAGCGAACGCGCCCGTGCCGTTGGTCTCGAGCCACTCCAGCTTGGAAGAGCGCGAGTAGTCCCGGCAGGTTTCACTATCAACCGAGATCGGCGCCATCACGCTTGATGGTAGCGCCAACGGGAGGAGAAAGAAGCCCCCAGCCAACCATTGACTTTCTCGCAGGGCAGGCGTAAGTTCTCGGTAAGGTCGCGGAGCAGTCATGACCGGCCAGACCCTTTCGCACTACAAGATTCTCGACAAGCTCGGCGAGGGGGGCATGGGTGTGCTCTACCGCGCTTTTGACACCCACCTGGATCGCACCGTCGCCATCAAGATCCTTCGCCCCGAGGCGGTCGGCGACCCCGAGCGAAAACGGCGCTTCGTGCTGGAAGCCAAGGCAGCCTCCGCCCTGAATCACCCCAATATCATCACGATTTACGACATCGACCAAGCTGTTCCACAGGACTCCCCGCAGGGTACTCCCATCGACTTCATCGCCATGGAGTACATCGAGGGCCGTTCGCTCGATCGGCTCATCCCGGCTGAGGGGATGGCGGTGGACCAGGCGCTGGGATACGCCGTGCAGATAGCCAGCGCTCTGGCTGCCGCCCACGCCATCGGGATCGTTCACCGCGACATCAAGCCGGCGAACATCATGGTCACCGGCGCCGAGGGTGGCGCCGGCCTCGTCAAGGTGCTCGACTTCGGCCTGGCCAAACTCACCGAGCGAATCGTAGCCGACGAGGCGGCTCCGACCGCAACGGCTGGGCGGGATACACAGGAAGGGGCCATCCTTGGAACCGTCGCCTATATGTCCCCGGAGCAGGCCGAAGGCAAGCCGGTCGACGGTCGTTCGGACGTATTCTCCTTCGGCGTGGTCCTCTACGAAATGCTCGCCGGCCGGCGGCCGTTTCAAGGCGATTCCAACCTTTCCACCCTCCTGGCCATCCTGCGCGATCCCCCCGCGCCTCTGGAAAACGCTCGCGCCGATGTTCCGGCCGATCTGGACCACATCCTCCTTCGCTGCCTGGAGAAGAACCGCGAGTCCCGCTACCCGTCGGGCGGCGAGCTGTGGAAGGAACTGGCGGCCTGCCAGTCGCGGCGCGTGACCCCTACCCTGTGGTCCCTGCTGCGTCGGCCGCGAGTCGCTGTGCCGGCACTGGCTCTGCTTCTGGCCCTCGCCACCTCCGCGAGCTGGCTCTGGGTACGAACCTCCCGGCTGCGCTGGGCGCGCGGCGAGGCCCTGCCTCAACTGGCCAGCCTCATCGAACAAGGAAACTTCGATCCTGCCTTCCGCCTGGCCCGCCAGGCCCAGCGCTTCATCCCTGCGGACCCCCAGCTCCGCCGCCTCCACCGGGAATCCACCGTCCCCGTTTCCATCCGTACCACACCGCCCGGCGCCGAGGTCTACATGAAAGGTTATCTCTCTGACGCCCCTTGGCTGCTTCTGGGCCGCACGCCCATCGAGAACTTCCGCGCTCCGCTCGGCTACCTCCGGTGGAAGGTCTCTAAGCCGGGTTTCGAAGCCGTCGAGAGGGCCTTCGGGGTCGTACAGAGCTCCAGTAATGACCTCGTCCTCGAACCGCAAGGCGCCGCCTCTGCCGGCATGGTGCGGGTTCCCGCTTGCGTGTATCGGTTTCGCAGCGCGCAGCTCGTCGAGTTGCCCCAGTACTGGATCGACAAATATGAAGTCACCAACCGCCAGTACAAGGAGTTCCTCGACCGGGGCGGATACCAGAAGCGTGAGTACTGGAAGTATCCGTTCCTCCGCGACGGCCGTGAGCTTTCCTGGGAAGAGGCCATGGCGGAGTTCCGCGACACGACCGGGCGAACGGGTCCCTCCAACTGGGAATTTGGAACCGACCCGCAAGGGCGCGCCGATTTCCCCGTCAGCGGCGTGAGCTGGTACGAAGCCGCCGCTTACGCTGAGTTCGCCGGCAAAAGCCTTCCCACCATCTACCACTGGTACAAGGCTGCCGGTATCGGCATTTATTCCGAGATCCTGCGGCTCAGCAATTTTGGCGGCCAGGGACCCGCGCCGGTCGGCTCCCATCAGGGCCTCAGCCCGTACGGAAGTTACGACATGGCCGGCAATGTCAAAGAATGGTGCTGGAACCAGACCGGCGCCCTTGGGCCTGCCCGCCGCTACATTCTCGGCGGCGCCTGGAACGAGCCCAGCTACATGTTTAACTCTCAGGATGCTGCGTCCCCTTTCGACCGGTCCGCCACGCACGGCTTCCGCTGCGCCAGATACTCCAGCCCGCTGCCGGAAACCCTTACCGGCCCGATCGAGATTCTATCCCGCGACTACTCCAAAGAAAAGCCCGTAAGCGACGAAGTCTTCCGGGCCTACCGGAGCCTCTACGCCTACGACCGCACCGATCTCAACCCAGTGGTCGAATCGGTGGATGAGAGCTCCGGATTCTGGCGCAAGGAGAAGATCAGCTTCAACGCCGCTTATGGCAATGAGCGCGTAATCGCCTACCTGCTGCTGCCCCGGAACGCAGTCCCGCCCTACCAGACGGTCATCTACTTCCCCGGCACGAGCACCCTTCGCTTGCGCTCCAGCGAGAACCTCTCGGAGCTGCGGTTCTGGGATTTCCTCATTCGCAGCGGCCGGGCGCTGCTCTACCCGGTCTATAAGGGAGCTTACGAGCGTCGCATCTCCTCCCGGGACTGGACTTTCGAGGAGATTGTGCAGCCGGGCGGCTCTGGCCTTCCCTTCGGTCCCAACGTGATTCGCGACCTGGCGGTCCAGTGGTCCAAAGACCTGGGGCGCTCGATCGATTACCTGGAGACCCGCAAGGATATCGACCACCAGCGGCTGGCCTACCATGGGCTCAGCCTCGGCGCGTGCTGGGGCCCGGTCCTCACCGCCATGGAACCGCGTTTCAAGGCCAGCGTATTGCTGGGAGGCGGCCTGATCTTCGAGCACCTGCCCAGCGAGGTGGAAGGTATTCATTTCGCACCCCGTGTGCACGTGCCGACCCTCATGCTCAACGGCCGGCACGATTTCATGTATCCGTTGGACTCCTCCCAGGCTCCGCTGTTTCGCCTTCTGGGTGTACGGCCCATAGACAAACGGCACGTTCTCTTCGAGTCCGGGCACCTGCTCCCCAGGCCGGGACTGATCAAAGAAGCGCTCGACTGGCTCGATCACTACCTGGGCCCGGTGAAGACTACTCCTTCCTGAATCTGTGAGTCGCTACGATGACCACAGGCTCGCCGCCAGCAGTCCGTGGTAGCAGCGGGTGTTGGCCCCTGACACGGTAGCTCGACGGGAGCCCGCGCAGATCCGGGTTGGTGGTGAAGGGGGGTCGCGCTGCCGCGTCGTGGGTCGGGGCGCGGCTTGTATAAGTCATTATACTGATTACATGAGCCTCAAATTTCAAATCACCCTGCCGGAAGATCTGGCGGCGGAGATGAAAGCCGCTGCCAGGGCTCAGGGTGTGCCCTTGGCCCAGTTGATCCGCCAAACCATGGAAGAGAAGCTCCGGCGGGGGAAAGCGGCCCGCTCGCAGGATCCGTTCGAGTGGTTGGATGGGCTGGCGAACACGGACGAGACGGATTTAGCCAGTCGCGTCGACGAAATCCTCTACCGCGATGCAAGCGTCCATTGACACCAGCTATTTCTTTGCCCGTCTGGTCAAGCGCGATCCGTGGCAGTTAGCTGCCGTTACCTCGTCGCTCGTCATCAATGAAACGGTTTCTCTGCTCCAGGCCAGGAACATGTTCTCGGCCGCGCTGACATTTCTGCGGGGGATTCGAAGCCGGCCGGATTTGCGAATTGTTTATGTGGATGCGGTGCTGCAAGCCGAGGCCTGGGATCTGTTCGGACGGTGGGGAGCGACCGGGGCGACGGTGGTCGATTGCGCGAGCTTCGCGATCATGCGAGGTCTCTCCATCCGCAAAGCCTTTACCTTCGACGAGCACTTCGCGGCCGCGGGCTTCGAGATCCTGCGTTGAAACGATCCCATTCCCCCGCTCTGATGCAGCATCTTGGCCACCAGGCCCGCCCACCCCCACGGCGGAAGCGTTATCCTATAAGCATGTCGAGCGCTACACTCATATCGATTGAGGAATACCTGTCAACCAGCTATCGACCCGACCGCGACTTTGTCGACGGGCGGATCCTGGAGCGCAAGTTGGGAGAACGCGATCATAGCAGGCTGCAAACGGAATTGAGCAGCTACCTGAACAGCCGCCGCAAACAGTGGGCCATCTGGGTGTACGTGGAGCAGCGCGTGCAGGTGCAACCGACCCGCTTCCGGGTCCCCGACATCTGCGTCGTGGCGGGATCCCAGCCAGAAGAGCAGGTCTTCCGCAAGCCGCCGTTCATCTGCGTCGAAATCCTTTCCAAAGATGATCGCATGGAGGAGATGCAAGAGCGGATTGACGATTATCTGGCGTTCGGCGTCCGCTATGTCTGGTTGCTGAATCCCCGAACGCGTCGGGCCTATTTCTATACGATGGAAGGAACTCGCGAAGTCAAAGACGGCTTTCTCAGAACCGAGAACCCGCAGGTAGTTGTTCCGCTGGCCGAGATCTTCGCCGAGTCATAGGACCCCCTCACTCCCCGC
>JACQDI010000539.1 GCA_016201195.1 Acidobacteriota bacterium
ACGGCCACCTTGCCCAGCACCTCTTCCACCCCCGGCACCGCGAGGCCGGCCTGCTCGAACGCGGCGACGATCTTTTCGCGCGCCTGGCTTTCGTCCTCTTTCAGCACGATCCGGTGAGAGGCCAGGCGGACCATCTCACCGTCCACAGCCACCTTGCGGT
The DNA here is from genome assembly GCA_016201195.1 of Acidobacteriota bacterium. GTDB lineage: Bacteria > Acidobacteriota > Terriglobia > Bryobacterales > JACQDG01 > JACQDI01. The sequence continues at coordinate 161 of JACQDI010000539.1, forward strand.
CGCGCTTCAGGCGCTCCAGCAACGCTTCCAGCAGCGCCGGCGGGGCGCCGGGAAACCGGCTCGTCCGCAGGAATTCCTTGGCGATCCCCGGGGCGAGCGGGTTTTCGCGGTGGAAGCCTTCGAGCGCCTGGACGGTGCGGTCCAGGGCGGCGCGGAAGTGGTCGCGGTCGACCAGCCACGAGCCGGGCTCAGCCAGCCGCTCGACCCGCCCAGTCTTCACCAGGGCCGCGGCCGCCGCTTCCACCTCGCCTTCGAGCCAGCCGGTGCGGGCGATGATCTCGACCATCCCCAGGCCGGAAGGAGCCTGCCCGAGCAGAACCTCGAGCACCTCTTCGGACGATCCGCGCTCGAGCCGCTCCAGGCGCGGGGCCACCGACTCGCCGGCGCGGTGTTTCTCCGCCAGGTTGTCGAGCACCACACCGCCGCCGATAGTCACCACCGGCGAAAACTGGCGGAGGATGAACCGGTCCCCGGGCAGAACCAGGACCGGCTCGCGCAATCGGACCTGAACGAAGGCCCGGCCTCCCGGCTCGAGCTGGGCGCGCCCTTCGAGCAGGTAGGCTTCGGCCTCCACCTCGGCCGTCCCGGCGTGGAAGTGGACCGGGGCGCGGTGCTTGAGAGGGCGCGCCGAGGGCAGCAGCTCGACCACGCAATCCGCGCGCTGGGTGGGGCGAAATTTTCCCGCCGCCGCCAGCACCATGCCCCGCGCCAGATCGTCGGTTTCGACTCCAGCGAGGTTCAACGCCGTGCGCTGCCCGGCCCACGCGCGCGGCGCCTGCTGGTTGTGCACCTCTACGCCGCGGACCCGGGCCCGCCGCCCCAGCGGGTAGACTTCAATTTCGCTTTCCTTTTCCACCGTCCCGGCGAGGAGCGTCCCGGTCACCACCGTGCCGAAGCCCTTGATTACGAACACGCGGTCGACCGGCATGCGGAAGTGATGCCGCGCGTTTTTCGGCTCGATGCCGCGAGCCATCTTCTCCAGTTCCGATTTCAGCGCGTCGATTCCTTCTCCGCTGCGCGAGCTCACGGCCACCACCGGCGCGCCCTCCAGGAACGACCCGGCCACAAATTCCTCGACCTCGAGCTTCACCAGCTCGACCAGGTCCCGGTCCACCAGGTCGGCCTTGGTCAGCACCACGATGCCGTGGCGGATGCCCAGCAGGCGGCAGATGTCGAAGTGCTCGCGGGTCTGGGGCTTGATCGATTCGTCGGCCGCCACCACGAACAGCACCAGGTCGATGCCGCCGATGCCCGCCAGCATGTTCTTGATGAAGCGCTCGTGGCCGGGGACGTCGACGAATCCCAGCTCCAGGTCTGGGGCGCCTTCAGGGCCCATCCGCAGATTGGCGAAGCCGAGGTCGATGGAGATGCCGCGCCGCTTCTCTTCTTCCAGGCGGTCGGTGTCGATGCCGGTGAGCGCGCCGACCAGCGCGGTCTTGCCGTGGTCGATGTGCCCGGCCGTGCCGACGATGATGTGCCTCACTTCACTCTCCAGGCCTGCGCCCCGCACAGGGGGACGAAGCGGCAATAGTTGACCACGCGTGTCTCGAGGCGACGGGGGAACTTGCGAATGAGCCGCAACTCCTGCGGCGCTCTAGTGTGGTGTCCCGCCTTAGACTTGACAACCGCTCCCTCACGGTCGCGGCTCAGCATCAACGCTCCCGAGCCGCGCGCGTCAGCAAGCGGTATGCGGGACGGCACACTAGTAATACAAATTTCACGCCAACAGTCATGCCCGTGCGGGCGCCCCGGATCATGAGAATGTCTGGGGTTGACCGAGACATTTTAATGCTAGCAGACCGGAGTCGCGGAGGCTATGGTCGGGAACTTTGTGGCGGTTCGACCCCGGCACGCAAACGGATCCGGCCGGCGCGGATGAACCCCGGATTGACGCTTTTCTTTCGGCCGACGCGCGGCGACGAGCTGCGCGAGCGCCTCCCCTGCGGGCTCGTTAAACAGAGTTAGCCGCGGGCGAGGAAGCCGATGAGCTTGAACATGCCGGAGCCCGTCGAGACGGTTGTTGCCGTTCCTGAGGTAAGCTGATTCTGGAAACATCGTGTACAGAATCAGGTACTCCGAGGGTGTTGCTGACGATGTTCGGCGCCTACCCGCGAACCAGCGCGCCCAGATGCTGGATCGAATTGAAGTACAATTGAAATATGAAGCGACCCGGCAAACTCGCAATCGGAAAATTCTCGTAGGTCTGGTTCCACCGTGGGACCATCTGGAGCCCGTTTGGGAGCTGCGCGTCGGGGAACATCGGGTTTTCTATGATGTGGACGAGGCGGGATCGACTGTGATCATCCGTGCCATTCGACACAAGCCGCCACACCTGCGAACCGAGGAGATTCTATGAGGCAGATCAATGTCGAGAAGGCGGACCTTGAGTCATGCGTCAACCAGGCCCAGCAGGAACGCTTGATCATCACCCGGAAGGGTAGGCCCGTGGCGCTCGTGGTTGGTGTTGAAGGGCTCGACCCGGAGCAATTGGAGCTTGGGAGCAGCGACCGGTTTTGGAAGCTCATCGCCCAGCGGCGCAAGCAGAAGACCATGAGTCGAGCCCAGCTCGAGCAAAAAGTTGACCACGGGAAATAGGCGCTGGAATCGCCTGACCAAGACGCAGCGGCGGGTGATGCCGGACTCGTTGGGTGGCCGATTCGTGAGGCGCGACCGTGGCATCCTGGATGACGATAAGCCACCCCGACCGGATTCGGCGCACCCGCAACCCCTCGCCCATTTTCGAAGACCGCTCGCTGATGATTTGATCATTGACGCGGGCCTGTACGACCGGGCGAACTACAGTCAAGTGGTGAAGCTGTACGAGCACCAAGTCGAGGAAGGCCGGGAGCGCTACAGTCCAGGCAACTTCGTCTGCGTCCAGAAAGAAGCGATCCTGGGCAACCCCGATCTGGACCGCGCCAGCATATCCCATGTCGAGCGGAAGAACGGCACACTCCGCCAGTGGTGCAAGCGGCTCACCCGGTTGACCTACGCCTTCAGCAAAAAGTGGGAAAACCTAAAGGCGGCCTTGGCCCTGCACTTCGCGCATTACAACTTTTGCAGAGT
>JACQDI010000638.1 GCA_016201195.1 Acidobacteriota bacterium
CTGGTGAACCGGACCGCCGAGAGCATCAGCACCGTCTCCACGCCTTCGCGGAAGACCATCAGGAAAACGAACAGAAAGATCCCCGTCACGGATCCGGAGGCGCGCCCGGAGATCTCCCCCAGCTTGTTCTCCATCGCCGCCTTCAGCCCCCGCGAGTGCCGCCACATCCACACCACCATGCCGAAGACGAATGCGGACGAGACCAGCAGCGTCCAGCCCTCGAAGGCCTCCTGGTTCCACCCGAGCTTTTGGAAGAAGTACGCGCCGGCGAGAGAGGCGGCCACCGCCGCGCTCAGCGCCCGGTAGACGATCCGATGCAGGTCCACCCGTCCGATCTTCCGCAGGTAGGAGAGGGCGATGGCGATGACCAGCGCCGCTTCCACTCCCTCGCGCAGGGCGATGATGAAGGAGGCAACCATGGACGGCTAGTTGAAACTCAGTTGCAACTAGCTATTATAGCCGATTCCACGCCAAGACGTAAAGCTCGAAAAGGGCTCGCAAAGGGCGCTAAACTAACAGCCTGTGGCAAGACGCCACTCCCTCACGACTCGGGTTCGGCAATCCGTTGATTCGGCAGACCTTATCGACCGCCAATTGGCGGTCAGTCCCTTCTGCCGCGGGCTGCTAATCCAAGAAAACGTGAAGCGCTTCTCTAAAGCGGCGGCGCGAAGCCCAGCGTCTGGTTGCTTTTCTCCACCCACAACTGGATCGCTGGACCGTCGTTGATCACCACGGGAACGATCACCCCGGAGCCGCGGGCGTGGGAGGTTCCCAACCGGTAGGAGCGCACCTTGCTGATCTTGCTGGGCGGGTTCGGTCCCCAGTCCTCCTGGAAGCTCTTGAAGTCGTAGTTGGGACAGGGGGCTTCCACTTTGCATCCCCAAAAGGCGTAAGCCGCTGGGTAATCCGCGCGCTGAAGAACCGCCAGGAACTCCTTGACACGCGCCTCTTCCCGGAAATTCTTGAACTCGTAGTAGAGCGACCCCACCACGGCCAGGATCACCATCGCGGTCAGCAGCCTGCGTTTGCGCCGCCGTTCCTGCTGCGTTTCTTTGACGCCGAACTCGTCGAGGTAGCCCATCGCCTGCGGGTCCCTGCCCGCTTCGTTTATTTCGCGAGCGGATATTTCTTGTCGTAGGCGGCGATGGCATCGTTGGTGATCTCCATCGCCGGCTTGAAGTAGACGGCGTTGGAGGTGTCGACCACCAGGTCAAAGCCTTTCTCTTCGGCCAGCTTGGTGACCACCTCCTGCATGCGTTGCCCGCCCTTATTGAGGATGTCGGTGCGCTCGCGGTCGACGTCGGCCTGCAGGTCGTCGGCCATGCGCTGCAGCACGCGCTGCTTGCGCTGTCCCTCCGCCTGGAGATCGGAGATCTCCTGGGGCTTCAGCTTGGAGGGGTTGTCCAGCTTTTCCTGGATCGACTGCAACTCCTTGGTGCGCTTGTCGATCTCGTTCTGCTGCGGCTGATACTTGGCCTGCAAGTCGGCGGCGGCTTTCTTGATTTCGGCGGTTTCGAGCACCGCCCGCTGCGTGTTGATGACGGCGATTTTGATCTGCGCTCCCAGAGACCCAGCGAAAGCGAAAAGCGCCAGCGCGGGCAACGCAAAGTGGCTACGCATTCCTCTCATCTCCTCAAACCCTGAAGTGTTCCGCAATTCCTTATTTTACACGGATCGGTGCGAGTTCGGTCATCCCGAATTATACTCTTCCCATGACCTATCGATGGCTGGTTTTCTTCTTACTGTCCTCGCTCCCCGCTTCGGCCCAGGCGCGCAAGAGCATTTTCGTCATCACCGATGCCGAAGGCGTGGCCGGGGTTTGCCGCCAGGACCAAACCGATCCCAAGGACGCCGAGATGCGCCAGTTACTGACCGGCGAGATCAACGCCGCCGTGGAGGGCTTCTTCAACGGAGGGGCCGACGAGGTGGTGGTCTGGGACGGCCACGACGGCAGCCAGACCCTGTCGGCGCTGACCATCCACCCGCGGGCCAAGCTGATCATCGGCAACCCGGGCGTGGGTATGACCCTGGAGCGCGGCTATGCCGGGGTCGCCTTCATCGGGCAGCATCCCAAAGCCAACGTGCGCGCCGGCATCATGGCCCACAGCTACAGCTCGCTGGGGATTCAGAACATGCTCATCAACGGCCAGCCCGTGGGAGAAACTGAGACCAACGCCGCGCTTGCCGGCTGGTTCAACACCCCGGTCATTTTCCTTTCGGGCGACCGCGCCGCCACCGAGGAGCTGCGCGCCATCGTGCCGCAGGCCGAGCTGGCCGCCGTGAAAGAAGGCCTGGGACGCTACACCTGCCTCTCGATGTCGGCCCAGGCGGCGCGCGAGCTGATTCGCGACCGCGCCACCGCTGCGGTGAAGAAGATCGGCCAGATCCGCCCGTACAAAATCGAAGGGCCGGTTACGCTCCAGATCGAATACACGACCCGCAACTCGCTGCCCATCGACGCGGGCCTGGTTTCGGGGGCCGAAGTAGTGGATGACCGGACCATCCGCTACCGGGGCAAGGATTTCTGGGAGGTGTGGAAGCGCTATCGCGGACGCTAAGGGATTGTCAGATAATAAGTGTGTCAACTTCTGGGCAGGATGCTGTAGTTCCATTCTCCATGATCTCCATGAGATTTCTCCCGCCGGGGTTGGAGTTGAGACATCTGCCGGTCCGAGACCTTCACCCCGGAAGGATAGGCGTTCGAATCGAGTTCGCTCTTCACCACCAGGCCCGTTTTCGTTGTGGTGGCAGCAATGAGGTTGATGATGACTTCATGGCTGACCAGCGGCTTGCCACGCCAGTTCTGGCTGATGCAAGAGAACAGACGGTGTTCGGCCTTATTCCACTTGCTGGTTGGCTTGCAGGCTGTAATCCATTTCGTGGAGCAGTTCGGCCACCGTCTGATAACCCACGGCGTGACCCTCTCGCTGGAGCTCTTCCGCCAGCCTCCGCACACTCTTGCACGTCCAACCCAGGGGCGATTCCGGATCACGACGCGTCACCGGATCAACCAATCGGTCCAGATCCGCCAGTAATGGGGGATCCTTGTCACTCGTTCTCTTCCGTCCCGCGCCCTTCCGGAGAATTCGGGGCTGTGTGGATCCAGCCTCACGTGACAACTGTGCGCTGTTTCAGTTCCTTCATTCCTTCGGTAATGGCACGGCGCGACACCCCGGTTGCACGCGCAACTGCCGAGACCCCTCCGTAGCCGATGGCGTCGCTCTCGGCCGCCGCGATCAACCGTCGCCGCCGTTCGTCCAGAAAGGGCGACAAAGAACGAAACCGCCGCTGGAGATCCTCGTGGTCCACCACCAGTATAAAACAAAACCGGCCCAAGTTGTTTCAGTTATTTCTTGACAGCCCTAAGCAAACGCGTCGAACTGTTGCTCCCGAAATGCGCCCTGCTGCTGGATCCAATCGCCGGCTTCGCGCAGCGGGCCTGCGCGCAACCGACAGTAGTGCACCCGGCCGGCTTTGCGACGGCTGATCAAGCCTGACGTTTCTAAGACGCGCAGGTGCTTGGAAATCGCAGGTGCAGAGACAGAGAACGGCTTCCCCAAGGTCGTCACCGAGCACTCGCCACGCGCTAGCCGGGCGAGAATCGCCCGCCGGATTGGATCCGACAAGGCCCCCAATACGGCGTCGAGTCGATGTTGGCACCCTCCCAACTGTACTGATCTAACGCCGCGCATGGCGTCCTTCGGACATAGTCGCGAGTAGTCGCCCAGTGCTTATCGGTAGCGAGGTCGGGCGCTCACATCTGCGCCAGGATTCTGCTGGGAAAGGGGGCCCGTCTACTTCGCCTCAAACTGATGACCCACTACCCGGAGTCACAGTTCCGACTCGGCCACGTCGATTTCCAGGCGCAGCAGGGCGGCGCCGAAGGTCTTACCCTGGGCGTCGAGACGGAGCGAGACGGTCCCGCCGCCGCCCAGCGAGCGGTGCAGCAGAAAATTCAGAGCGCTCAGGTTGGGGAGTTCGAAACGCTCGACCTCGCCCTGGCACAGATAGCCGAAATGAGCTTTGACCCGCTCGGGGGTGACCTCGCGGACCAGGAGCGGATAGTGGCGCGGGTCGAAAGCGATCAGGCCGATGTTAGCGGTGTCGCCCTTGTCGCCGGAGCGGGCGTGGGCCAGCCGGGAGAGCGGAACCTTCATAGAACCAGTATAATCGGGCCGAGGTATCCGAATATGGCAACCACCCGCAGGAATCTGCTGAAGGGCTCTCTTCTGGCGGCGGCGCCGCTGCGCGCGGCGCGCTCGGCCCGGCCGGTGAACATTTATCAGGAACTCGGCATCCGGCCGGTGATCAACTGCCGCGGCACGCACACCGTGCTGGGCGCTTCCAAAAAATGGCCGGATCTGGACGCGGCGATGGCCGAGGCCTCGCGGTCGTTTGTGCTGCTCTCGGAGGTGCAGGAAAAAGTTGGGGAGCGGCTGTCCAAGCTGATCGGCACAGAGTCGGCCATGGTGACGACGGGCGCGGCGGGGGCGATTGCGCTCGGCGCCTACGCGTGTCTCACCGGGAGCGACGTGAAGAAGGTCCGTCAGTTGCCGGACCTCGAAGGCATGAAGAGCGAGGTGGTCATTCAGAAGGTGCATCGCAATGGGTATGACCACGCGGTGCGGACGGCTGGCGTGAAGATCGTGGAGGTAGAAACCCGCGAGCAACTGGAGGCGGCAGCCGGGCCCAGTACGGCGATGATGTACTTTCTCGGCGGCACGACCGGGGACTGGGCCTTCGAGACGCCCCTTTCGCTCGAGGAATGCGTGGCGGTGGGGCGCCGGGCCGGCTTCCCGGTGCTGGTGGATGCGGCCAACATGCTGCCGCCCTGGGAGAACATCCGCAAAGTGGCGGCGGCGGGCGCCGAGCTGATCGCCATCAGCGGCGGCAAGCACATGCGCGGGCCGCAATGCTCGGGGATCCTGGCCGGGCGCAAAGACCTGATCGCCGCCGCGCTGCTCAATTCCAGTCCCAACTCGGATTCGAGCGGCCGGCCGATGAAGGTGGGGCGCGAAGAGATGGTGGGGGTCTGGCTGGCCGCCGAAAAGTATGCCAAGCTCGATTTCGCCGCCCTTGACCGGCAGTACCGGGAGCAGTGCGAATACATACACAACGTGCTGAAGAAGGTTCCGGGTTTGAGCGTGGGCTATATGCCCTTTGAGAAAGTCCGCAAGATTCCACGGGTGTACGTGCAGTGGGACGAGAAAGCGAAGGGCCTCACCACCAACGAATGCGTGCGTCAGTTGCTCGACGGCGATCCCCGCATCGCCGTGCTCAAACACGAACAGCAGGGGATCTATCTCACCATGTTCATGGCCGACCCGGGGGACGAGAAGGTGGTGGTGCGGAGGCTGAAGGAGATCTTCCGGGGGTAGCTTTAACCTACGGCTTCACGGCGATCAGTGAGATCTGCTCCAGGGTCGGATACTTGCCCGGGCCACCGGCGGTGCGCGCCGCTCCTAGAGTGGGGACTTGCTGGAGCGTGGTCCGCGTGGGTGGCGCCCTGGTGAAGTACGTTCCGTAGCCCTTGTTCATCTTCTCAAAGTCGGCTAGGTCATCCAGATAGACATTGGTCGCCACCACGTCCTTCCAGGTCAGTCCCGCCTCTTCCAGGCCGTCGAGCAGGTTGCGCATGGTCTGCTTGAGCTGGCCTTCCACATCGGGCGTCTGGATGCCGCCGCCGGGAACGAATCCTGATTTGGCCGAGCAATAGAAGGTCTCGCCGGCAAACACACAGGGACTGGCCGTGGGGCTGGGCTGCATGTTCGCCGGCCGCACGGCCTTGCGTTTTTTCAGGTCGCGCACGGCCACGCCGGTGAACTGGATGCGGGCTTTCTGCGGCAGGTTGGTCACGTAGATGGTCGCCCGAGCCGGCGTGTTGCCGAACTCGAAGAAGGTGGCGTAGGTCTTGTTGAACAGGTTGGCGCCCTCGTGGCCCACCAGGTAGGGGTTCACGAATACCATGTGGGGATAGTCGAGGCCGGCGGCCTTGAGCACGCGGCCCACGTTTTCCAGCGCCTCGCGGGTCTGCGCGCCCATGTCGCCGCTGGTGTTGTTCGCCACCTGGCCGGAGACGTAGAGCCGCTCGCGCACCAGCATGCCGGGGGAAAACACCGCCCCGCGGCGCGGGACCTTAGCGGGCCAGACCGCTTTCCTTTCTTTGGCGTTAACGGTGGCTGTGCAGGTGATCTCGACGTGGGCGCCGCCGGGCATGGCGGCGATGCCCAGGATCGCTCCGGCGGGCGGGTCCTTCTTGAAGTATTTTCGGAGAACCTGCGCGGTAACGTCGTAGTTCTGAAAGTCGTCCAGGTAGACCTGGCAGTAGACGGCGTTTTGCAAACCCAGGCCGCCCGACTGAAGGACCATACGGATGTTGTCGAGGGTCTTGGCGACCTGGTCGCCGAAGGCTGCCGGGTGCTGGCCCGTTTTCTGGTCGCGGCTGCCCTGGCCGGAAACGTAAACCGTATCTCCGGCGCGGATGCCGGGGCTGTACGGGCCGATGGGCTTGGCGTCCTTGGGGAACAGGATCTGGCGATCCGCCGCCGCGCAGAGGAAAGTGGCGAGAAGAGCAGAAAGAGTCAGACGTTGCACAGTGTCAAGGATACAATAGAAGTATGAGGTTGCGCTTTGCGCTTCTGATCCTGTCGGTCGTCGCCGCGGCCGGCCAGGCGCCGCTGACCTGGGATCGGCTGGTGTCGCTGATCCAATCCTCGGTCAAGCTGAACCAGCGCGACAAGGAAGTGGCCGCCTACCTGCGCAAGCAGAAGCTGAGCTTCTCGATGAGCGATGTGAACATTGAGGAGTTGCAAGGCATGGGAGCGGGACCGGCGACCGTCGCCGTGCTGAAAGACTTGCAGCAGGCGTCGCGCGGGCTGCCGCCGCCCAACAAGGCCGTCGTGGCGGCCGCGCCGGCCAAGCCTGTAGAGCCGCCGCCCTCGCCCGAGGAGCAGAAGCGCATCATCGAGGAAGCGCGGTCCAACGCGCTGGCCTACACCAAGCGCCTGCCCGATTTTATCTGCCTGCAGGTGACGCGCCGCTATGTCGATCCCACCGGCCTGGAGATGGACTGGATCAAGTACGACGAGATCAAGGCGCGGCTAAGCTATTTCGAGCAGCGGGAAGATTACAAGGTGATCAGCGTGAACGAGCAGTTGACCAACCGCTCCTTCGAGTCGCTGGGGGGGACCACCTCCCAAGGCGAGTTCGGCAGTATCCTGGCCCAGTTGTTCGCCCCGGAGAGCCGCGCCGAGTTCACCTGGGACCGCCATAGCGTCCTGCAGGGGCGCAAAGTTTACGTCTTCCGGTTCCGTGTAACGCGCGAGCGCTCCCAGTGGCACATCTCCTACATGCGCGAGCGGGAGGTGATCTCCGGCTACCAGGGCCAGGTGTACATCGACAAGGACACCGGGATGGTGCTGCGGATCAGCTCGGTGAGCGAGGACCTGCCGCGGGACTTTCCGATCCAGGAGGCCCGGTCCGCGCTCGATTACGGTTTTGCCAAGATCTCCGACCGCGACTTTCTGCTGCCGCTAAACGCCACGGTGCGCCTGCGGGAAG
>JACQDI010000639.1 GCA_016201195.1 Acidobacteriota bacterium
GGTTCCTTGAAGCGGGCGGACTCGATCCTAAGACAAGCCGAGAGCTCGGGCATGGAAGTCTCCCAGCCGCTGCTCGACCTGGGAGCCGGCAACGAAAACCTGGTCAAGGCCAAAGTCGAGCTGCACAGCTTCGATCCGGCGATGGTGGACGCGGCGGTGAGCAAAGGCCTCGAAATCGGCCAGGCCGCACAGCGGGCCGGCGAAAAAGCGATGGTCGAGCGCGACTATCGACGCAAGGGCCTGGCCCTCTCGCTCGTGACCATCGCCGTCACCATGGCCGGACTGTGGCTGGCAGTGCGGGAGATCGACCGGCGCAGGAATCACGCCTGACGCGAGGAGGTGCTCAATGATTACTTGGCTGCTGGCCGGAGCGCTTTTCTCAGGGCCGGTCACGCTGGACAAGATCAGCAGCGCTGAGATGTGCGGACGCTGTCACCGCGACATCTTGCGCGCCTGGAAGACGTCGGTCCATGCCGAGGCGCTCGAAGACCCGCTGTTTCAGGACGCCCTCGACCTGGCCGTCACCGAGTTCGGCGTGCAGGCCCGCTCCGGCTGCTTGAAATGCCACGCCCCCACGGTACAGTATTCCTCAGATACAGCACTCGTGAAGAAGGTGACCTGGGAAGGGGTCACCTGCGACTTCTGCCATTCTTTGAAGTCGGTGAGCGTGGTCTCCGGCCTGCCGCGACTGCTGGTGGAGTTTGACGGCGTCAAGACCGGCCCGCTGAAGGACGCGCTGTCGGGCGCGCACGGGGTGGCGTTTTCCCCGGTGCACACCTCGTCGCTGGTCTGCGCCGGCTGCCACGAGTACCGCAACGCCGCGGGCCTGGCGGTGCTGACTACCTACTCAGAGTGGGAAGCGAGCTCCTACGCCGCCAAGCAAACACACTGCCAGAGCTGCCACATGGCGGCGATGTCCGCCAACGTGGTCGATCCCAAGATCAAGCGTGTCAAGGAAACCACGGTCAACCTGCACCAGATGCCGGGCAGCCACTCCATCGAGCAGTTGAACAAGGCGATCGGAGCGCGGCTCACCCTGGCGCGCGAGAACGGGATGTTGAAGGTGAATGTGGAGGTCAGCAACCGGGGCGCCGGCCACATGGTCCCCACCGGTTCCCCGCTGCGGCAGGTCCACCTGGAGCTGCGCGTCCTGGACGCTTCCGGAAAGAGCTATCAGGGCGAACGGGTCTACACCCGGAAGGTTGTGGACCGGCAGGGCCGCGAGCTCGCGGCGGAACACGAGGTGTTCGTGGAGGCCGCGCGGGTAAAAGAAGACACGCGGCTCAAGGCCGGAGAGCGGCGCGTGGAGAGCTTCACGTTCCCCCTGCCGCCCGGCGTGTCGGCCAACGTGCGCGCCCAGCTCTGGTATTACTACTCCCCACTAGCCCAGATCGAGCAGCAGAAGAAGGTCAGTTTTCTGACCCTGGCCCAGTACGCGGCTCCATAAAGATCTCGCTTTTACCACCAGCGCCGATGGACGAAGTCCCCAAAAGGGCGCATGAACTCGATCGCATCCGGCGGGAGCGGCCCCTTCGCCACTGCCGCCAGATTCTCCTCCAATTCCCGAGCGTTGCGCGGCGCCGTGAGGCAGACGTGCACATTCGGGTTTGACAGCACGAACCGGTAGCACTCCCCGGCCGTGGGAACCTGACCCGACCACCCCCGCGGGGCCCGCAACAGCCTTCCCCAGCGCGTCGCTGTATAGCTCACCACGCCGGGCTCAGAAAGCGGCAAGTACGGGAAGATCTCCTGCTCGGCGCCGCGGTGGGCGGCGTTGTAGCGGCACATGACCACGTCCAGCACGCCCTGCCGGATCAGCTCGCCGGCGTACCGGCGAACGTGCGTCGAGATGGCAATCTGCCGGATCTTGCCTTCCTCCTTGTAGCGGCGCAGCAGGTCGAGTGTCTCGGACTTTAATTTCCCTTCCCCGACCCAGAAGATGTGAAATACGTCCAGGTAGTCGGTGCGCAGCCGGCGCCGGCAGCTCTCGATGCCGCGCCGCACGGCCCAGTTTCCCAGGTTGCTGACCCCGGTGGCGATGACGAACTTCTCGCGGTTGGCGGGGAGCACCTCGTGGAGCACGCGGGTCATCTGCCGGTCCCAGTAATACCAGAAGATGTAATTCATCCCGGCATCGATCCCGGCGCGCAAGGCGGCCTCGCCGGGCCAGTAGGCGCCGGTCAGGCCCAGCCGGAAGACGGGCAGCCCGGTCCGCCCCAGGGTCGTGGAAAGATCCATCGTGTTTCAGGCAGAGCAACTTTTCTTCCATCAGTCGCTGCGCTTCACAACACTCGCCATTGCCGATCGCAACAGGGCCAAGCCCTTTGTTGGTCGGCACTTCTGGTTTCGGCCGTTGCGCAATGCAACAAACCGGAGGCTGCGCGATATCCCCCAGTGAATTTCGCAGCACCGCAACCGTCACGATCCAAAGCAGTTACAAGGACCGCAACAGCGCCCCTGAGAACGGCGCCCGGGTTGCCCCTTCCCCAGTGGAGTCATGAAAGGAGGTTTGCCATGGTTGTCCTACTGGTTTTGCTGACATTTGCCGTTTTTATCACGATTGACTACCTGTTGAACCGCGAGAAATACGCCTTCCCGGTGGCCGAAGAGTTGCAGGAAGCAACAAGTAAAGTCCCTGTACCGGTGGTAGCGGGGGTGGTACTGCCGGAGCACCTGCACTATCACCCGGGCCACACCTGGGCCGCGCAGGAGGGATCGCACCGCCTGCGGGTGGGGATCGACGAGTTTGCCGCCCGCCTGCTGGGCCGGCTCACGAAAGTGGAAGCGCCGCAGCGGGGGCGGTGGTTCGGGCAAGGGGATCGCGGCTGGACGCTTCACGCCGGTGACCGCCAAGCCTCGGTGCCCATGCCGGTGGAGGGTGAAGTGATCGAGGTCAACGAAGAGGCCCTGGCCCATCCGGAAAAGGTCACCGCCGACCCCTACGGGGAGGGCTGGCTCTTTGTGGTGCGCAGCGCCGATCCGGTGGTGAGCCTGCGCAACCTGCTCGATGGAACGCTGGCACGCCGCTGGATGGAGGAAACGGTGGCCGAGTTGCGCCGCCGCATCTCTCCGCTGGCTCCGGCCACGGCGCCTGACGGCGGGCTGCTGCTCTCCGGCATCGCCTCGCAACTCGATGCCGGGCAATGGGAGGACCTGACTCACCGCTTTTTTCGCCTGTGAGGAGGCTCTATGCGTGCGCTACTGGTCGACATCACCAAGTGCATCGGGTGCGGAAGCTGCGTCGCGGCCTGCCGGGAGCAGAACCGCCTGCCGGTTCCGGCCGACGGCTCGTGGCCCTCGCAGCCGGACGCCCAGAACTTCACCGTGCTCAAAAAAGCCGCCTGGAAAGGCGAAGAGTACAACTACCGGCGCCTGTGCATGCACTGTCTCACGCCGACCTGCGAGTCGGTGTGCCCGGTGGGCGCCCTGCGAAAGACGGCGCAGGGGCCGGTGGTTTACGACGAAAGCCGCTGCATCGGGTGTCGCTACTGCTTGCAGGCCTGCCCGTTCAGCGTGCCCCGTTATGAATGGACCAGCCTGGAGCCCCGCGTTCGCAAGTGCAACCTCTGCGAGGCGCGCGTGGCCGAAGGGCGGCCCAACGCCTGCGCCGAGGCTTGCCCCACCGGAGCGACCATCGCCGGGGAGCGCGAAGAGCTGCTGAAAACGGCCCGGGCGCGAATCGCCGCCGAGCCCGAAAAGTATGTTTCCCACATCTATGGCGAGCACGAGGCGGGCGGCACGTCGGTGTTGTTCCTCTCGCCGATCCCGTTCGAGAAGCTGGAACTGCCGGCCGGCCTGATGGCCGAGCCACTGCCGCTGCTGACCTTCCGCGTGCTCAGCAAGATCCCCCATCTCGTGGCCACCGGGGGCGCGCTGCTGGCGGGCGTCTGGTGGATCACCAACCGGCGCCAGGAAGTGGCCGCCGCCGAAGCCGCTGAAAAGGAGAAGCAACCATGAACCGCGTGCGCAATTACTTCTGGCGTGTGGTGGTGTCGCTGATCTTCGCCGCCGGCTTGTGGGCCACAGTGGTGCGCTTCACCCGCGGCCTGGGTGGGGCCACTCACCTGAGCGATTCGTTTCCCTGGGGCCTGTGGATCGGGTTCGACCTTCTCTGCGGGGTGGGTCTGGCCGCGGGCGGCTTTGCCATCGCCGCCACCGTGTACTTGCTCCACCTGGAAAAGTACCGCCCTATCCTGCGCCCGACAATCCTGACCGCCTTTCTCGGATACATGCTGGTCATAGCGGCGCTGATGTACGACCTGGGAAGGCCGTGGCGCATCTGGCACGCCCTGGTGTTCTGGAATCCGCGCTCGGTGATGTTCGAGGTGGCTTGGTGCGTCATGCTCTACACCGCGGTGCTGGCCCTGGAATTCAGCCCGATGCTTTGGGAGCGGCTGGGGTGGGCCCCGGTTCAGCGCGTGATGCGGGCCGTCACCATCCCGCTGGTCGGGCTGGGGGTGATTCTCTCCACGCTGCACCAGTCCTCGCTCGGGAGCCTCTACCTGATCGTTCCCACCAAGCTCGACCCGCTGTGGTATTCGCCCCTGCTGCCGCTGTTCTTCTTCCTCTCCTCGATCGCGGTGGGGATGGCCATGGTGATCTTCGAGTCGGGTCTGAGCGCGCGGGCCTTTGGCAAGGCGCTCGAGCTGTCGCTGCTGAAGCAAGTGGCGCGGGTGATGGCGGTGACCCTGGCCGTCTACCTGCTGCTGCGGTTTCAAGACCTCGTTTGGCGAGGCGTGCTCAGCCAGGTGTGGACCGCGCGCGGCGAGACGGCACTGTTCTGGCTCGAGAACGCACTGCTCGCGATCCCGATGGCGCTGTGCTTCAGCGGGCGCCTGCGCTCGAACCCGCAGGGCCTGTTCGGTTGCGCGGTGCTGGTGGTGGCGGGGTTCCTGGCCAATCGCCTCAACGTGTCGGTGAGCGGGCTGCAACGTTCGGCGGGGGCGCCCTACTTCCCCTCGTGGATGGAGATCGCGGTGACGCTCACCATCGTGGCGGCGGGGTTCGTGCTGTTCAATCTGGCGGTGCGGTATCTGGCCGTGTTCCGGCCGGCCAAGTACGACGCCGTTACCGTTGGTGTGCCGGAAGGGACCACTCCCTTACGGTCGTGGCTCTGAACGCGCTTACTGAGCCTCGACCGTGAGGGAGCGGTTTGCGAGACTGGTTATGCGATCGCTGAGCGGCAAGCTGATCCTGTGGATGGGCGGGGCCCTGACGCTGGTGTTTCTCAGCTTAGGTATCACGCAGATGCGCATGACCCGGCGGGCGCTCGAGGAAGACGCGGTCGGGGCTGCCGAGCGTATCTCCGACGTGATCCAGCGCTCCACGCGCTATTCCATGCTGAAGAATGCGCGGGAGGACGTCTACCAGACCATCCGGGGGATCGGGGCGCAGCCGATCGTGCGCCGCATCCGCATCTTCAACAAAGCCGGGCAGATCAACTATTCGACCCAGGACGCTGAGATGCACAC
>JACQDI010000581.1 GCA_016201195.1 Acidobacteriota bacterium
CCACCCCGAGCTCGCCGATTGCGCTCACCATCACCGCCAACCCGGAGCGGCTGGCGCCGGGGACCTATAGCGGTCGCGTGACGATCACTCCAGCAGGTCTCGATCGCCAGGAAGTGCCCGTCACCATGACGGTGACCGCCACGCCGCAGCGTATCCAGCTTTCGCAGACCGGGCTGACGTTCACGGCCGTCGCCGGTGGCGGAGTTCCCCTGCCGCAGAGCTTCGTGGTGTTGAACGGCGGGAGCGGAGTCTTGAACTGGACCGCCACCGTTTCCACGCTCTCGGGCGGCGCCGCGTGGCTGCGCATTTCCACGGATAGCGGCACGAGCGATGCGACGAGTCTTCCCCCGGCGGTCGAGGTCCGAGTGGACCCGACGGGCCTGGCTGCCGGCGAATATTACGGGCAGATCGAGGTGCGGGCCATTGCCGCCAACTCGCCACAATCGGTGCTGGTGGTGTTGAACGTGCTGCGGGGCGACCAAAATCCAGGACCGGTGGTGCAGCCGACCGGGTTGGTGTTTACCGGGGTGGCGGGTGGGTCGATTCCCGGTTCGCAGGCCTTGCTGGTGTCGAACCTGACGACTCGGCCTCTGAGTTTCAACTCCAGCCAGGTGACCCTGGAGGGGCCCAACTGGTTTGTGCGCGTACCGCCCAACGGAACGGTACGGCCCGAACAGCCGTTCCGGATCCTCATCCAGCCGGAGACTGGGCCAGCGTCCCCCTTTGCGCAATCGGGTCTGGCGGCGGGGGTCTACACCGGAGTGGTGACGCTGGTGTTTGAAGACCGCTCGGTGCGGACGGTGAACCTGGTGCTGGTGCTGGCGCCGGCGGCAGGGAGTTCGCGGTCGATCCGGCAATCGGTGAGTTGCGTACCGAGCCGGCTGCTGCCGGTGTTCACATCCTTGGGACAGGATTTCAACGTGGCAGCGGCGTGGCCGGTGCCGGTGGAGACCCGCATTGTGGATGACTGCGGGGCGCCGGTGACGAGCGGCATTGTGGTGACCAGCTTCTCCAACGGCGACCCGCCCCTGGCCCTGACCTCGCTGCGGGATGGTCGCTGGAGCGGGACGTGGGCGCCGCGGGCCGTTCGCACGGCGCAGACCACGGTGACGCTCAGCGCGGAGATTCCGCCGACGTTGCGCGGTGCGGTGAGCGTCACGGGCAGCCTGCAGCCCAACTCGAACCCTCCGCTGGTGGCGGCGGGAGGGGTGGTGAGCGCTGCCAGCTACGAGCGGCAGGGGCCGGTGGCGCCGGGGAGCATCGTCGCCATCTTCGGCACGCACCTCTCGGACGGCGTCAGCCTGGCCGATCGCCTGCCTCTCGACTCGCAGCGCATGGGCACACAGGTCATTTTGGCAGGACGGCCCTTACCGCTGTACTATACCAGTGACGGCCAGGTAAACGCGATGGTGCCCTACGCGCTGGAAGTGAACACCTCGCATCAGTTGATTGTGCGGCGGGGCAATACGCTGTCGTTGCCGGAGGCGGTGACAGTAGCGGCGGCCCGGCCCGCCATCTTCACCGTGAACGGCCTGGGCACAGGCCAGGGCCACATCTACCGTACCGGTCCCGATGGAAGCCAGACCCTGGCCGACTCCCGCAATCCAGCCAGCGCGGGCGATGTAGTAGTGATCTACTGCGCCGGGCTGGGCGCTGTGGATCCGGCGGTGGAGGCGGGTCAGCCGGCGCCGCGGGCGCCGCTGTCGCAAACGGCCAATGCGGTGTTCTTGAGCGTAGGGGGGCGGGAGGCGCGGCTGCTGTACGCCGGTCTGGCCCCGGACTTTACGGGTCTCTATCAGATCAATGCTGTGGTGCCGGAAGGGATCACGCCCGGCGATCAGGCGCCGGTAGTGCTGACCGTCGCCGGCCAGCCCAGCCCGCCGGTGACGATCGCCGTGAGGTAAGAGGGTGAGAATGCCACCGCTAGGCGGAACGGACTTACCCGGGAGGGCGTTTGCCGTGCTCGCGACCCGCATCGCCACTTGCCTGCTGCTCGCTCATGCCCTACACGCGCAGGGGGTGATTCAAACCATTGCCGGCACGGACTGGATCTTCCCGTCCAACGGCCAGCCCGCGGTGAACGCGGCGCTGGGGCCTCTACCTCCGGAGCCAGTACCTGGAACACAAGGTCTGGCCTTCGATTCCCGAGGGAATCTTTACATAGCCGACCCGAGCAACCAGATGGTGTTCCGGGTGGATCGCGACGGCATTCTCACGGTGGTCGCCGGGAATGGAATCCGCGGCAACTCGGGCGACGAAGGCCCGGCGACCAGCGCGTCGCTCTTCGATCCGATCGGCGTGGCGGCGGACACGCAGGGCAACATCTATATTGTCGAGGGCAACCGCGTTCGCCGCGTTTCTCCGGACGGCATCATCCGGCTGTTCGCGGGACAATCGGGGAACGGGCCCTCCGGCGACGGCGGCCCGGCGCTGGCAGCCCGTTTCAACCTTCCCACCGGAGTGGCGGTCGATGCGACCGGGAATCTCTACATCTCGGAGTGGGTTGGGAGCCGGGTTCGCAAGATCGACACCAAAGGCATCATAACAACCGTAGCGGGCAATGGAATTTCCGGTTTTTCGGGAGATGGTGGGCGGGCGACAGCCGCCTCGATCACTGCCGCCATGGGTGTAGCCGTGGATGCGGCGGGCAACCTTTATATCGCGGACCGGTTCAACACCCGCATCCGCCGCGTGTCGCCGGATGGCATCATATCGACATTTGCGGGATCGGGGGCAGGCGGACCACCCGGCGCCTCCGGCGACGGCGGCCTGGCAACCGCAGCTTCGATCGGAGATGTCAGGGGGGTAACCGTGGATGCAGCCGGCAACATTTACTTCGCTAGTACCTTCAACCGCGTGTGGCGTGTCGATTCCCAAGGCATCATCCGGGTGGTGGCGGGCGGGGGGTCTGCGGGCTTTGCCGGGGACGGGGGACCGGCGACGCGGGCTTCTCTCAGCCGGCCCACGGGTGTGGTTGTCGACAGCGCAGGCAATCTCTACATCGCGGATTCGGACAATGCCCGAGTGCGCCGCGTCTCTCCCAACGGCGTCATCACGACGTTCGCCGGCGATGGATCTTACCGGCTTAGCGCGGACGGGACGTCGGCCGTCGAGTCCTACCTGTTTGGACCTCGGAGCGTGGTCGTCGACGCGGCTGGAAACGTCCTGATCGCGGATCCCGTGGACCTCCGCGTACGGCGCCTGGCGCCGGACGGAACCCTCACCATCATTGCCGGCAACGGCGGCAGGGCCCCGGTGGGCGACGGCCGGCCGGCGAAGCTCTCCGGCCTTGAGCCCGACAAGGTGATCGTCGATCCGGCCGGGAATGTCCTGATCCTCGACACCGGCCCCGGCAGGATCCACCGTCTCGGGCCGGATGGAACGCTCTCCATCATCGCGGGCGGGGGGGCTGACGACCGCGACGGGATACCGGCCAGACAGGCTAAGCTCAACTACGCTTTGGGAATGGCAACAGATGCGGCAGGTGTTCTCTACATCGCGGAGGCAAATGCGAACCGTGTGCGGCGGGCGGGACTCGACGGCATCATCACCACCGTGGCTGGCACAGGAACGCGAGGCTTCTCCGGCGATGGTGGCCCGGCAGCGAACGCCACCCTTAACCGTCCCGTTGACGTGGCGCTAGACGCGGCAGGGAATCTGTACATCCTGGACCAGGGGAACCAGAGAATCCGCCGTGTTTCACCGGATGGGGTGATTACTACCTTCGCGGCGGGCCACTTCGCGCAACTCTCCCAGGCCGCCGTAGATGCCGCAGGCAACCTGTTCGTCGCGGACACGGCGGGAGGCGCAGTTTTTAGCGTCTCGCCCGCTGGTGTGGTCCGGACTGTGGCCGGGCAAGCTGGCGGGCTGGGCTTTAGCGGGGACGGTGGCCCGCCCCTGGCGGCCGTGTTCAACCGCCCCGAGGGAGTCGCGGTGGACTCCGCCGGTCGCATCTACATCGCCGATACCGGCAACGGCCGCATTCGGCGGATCGACATCGCACGGCCGAGCTTCCAGCTCTCGACCCCAACGCTGAGCTTTGCCATGCGCAGCAACGGAGCGGCGCCGCCTCCGCAAAACATCGATGTGACCGGCACGGTAGGGCTGGCGTTGACCGTCACCGCCACCACTGCCAGCGGCGGCTCATGGCTCACGGCGACTCCCGCCATTGCCGCTACGCCTGCCCGAGTGCTGATCAGCGTGAATCAGGCGGGCTTGGCCGCCGGCGCCTACCAGGGTGTGGTAACGGTGACGGCGCCAGATGCGAGTCCTCCCACGCAAACCGTAACCGTGCAGCTCACCGTGGACCCGCCGGCTCCGCCGGTCGCAGCCGTCGCGCCCGCGGGTTTGACGTTCAGCTTCCTCCAGGGAGCGAGCGCCTCCAGCCGGCAGTTGCGCGTCGCTAACGTGGGGAGTGGATCTTTGGCGTTTAGCATTTCGGCCACAACGGTTACGGGTGGCTCCTGGCTCACTGTGACGCCGGCTGCCGGGACCGCCACTCCAATTTCTCCGGCGGTCCTCACCATCACGGCCAACCCGGAGCGCTTGGCGGCGGGAACTTACACCGGGCGAGTGACCATCACGCCGGCAGGCCTGGACCGCATTGAGATCCCGGTCACCATAACCGTGACTGCAACGCCGCAGCGGATCCTGCTTTCGCAAACTGGCTTCACGTTTACGGCCGTGGCCGGTGGAGGCGCTCCTCTCCCGCAAACTTTCGTGGTGTTAAACCCGGGCAGCGGCGTCCTGAACTGGACCGCTACAGCTTCGACTCTCGCCGGCGGCGCCGGCTGGTTGAACATCTCAGCGCAGAGCGGCGTCAGCGACGCCACCAGCGTGCCTCCGCCGGTGGAGGTGCGGATCGATCCTACGGGTCTTGCTCCGGGCGAATACTACGGGCAAATCGAGGTGCGCGGCGTGGCTGCCAACTCACCGCAATCGGTGCTGGTGGTCCTCAATGTTTTGCGGGCTGATCAGAGCCCCGGGCCAGTGGTGCAACCGACCGGTTTCGTATTCACGGGCGTGGCCGGCGGGACGAGTCCCGGCTCCCAGACCCTGCTGGTGTCGAACCTGACCAGCCGGCCTCTGAGCTTCAACTCCAGCCAGGTAACTCTAACAGGGGGCAACTGGTTCGTGAGGGTGCCGCCCAACGGCAGCCTGCGCCCTGAGCAGCCGTTCCGCATTCTGATCCAGCCGGACACCACCGGCCTGGCGGCAGGCGTCTACTCCGGCGTGCTCACGCTGTTGTTTGAGGACCGCTCGGTGCGTTCGGTGAACCTACTGCTGGTGCTGGCGCCGTCGGTCGGCAGTTCGCGCTCCGTGCAGCAGTCGCTGGGCTGCTCGCCGACACGGCTGCTGCCGTTGTTCACTTCCCTGGGACAGGATTTCAACGTCGCGGCCGCATGGCCCGTTCCCATTGAGGCTCGCATTGTGGATGACTGCGGGGCGCCTTTGACGAGCGGCATTGCGGTGACTACTTTCTCCAACGGGGATTCCCCACTGCTGCTGACCTCGCTGCGCGACGGCCGCTGGAGCGGCACTTGGGCGCCACGCGGCGTCCGGACGCTGCAGACCACCGTTACCCTCAATGCCGAGACTCCGCCCAGCTTGCGGGGCGTTGTCACCGTCACCGGCAGTTTGCGACCCAACGCCAATCCGCCGCTGGTGGCGCCGGGGGGCGTGGTCAGCGCCGCGAGCTTCGAGCGACAAGGGCCGGTGGCGCCGGGGAGCATCGTCGCCATCTTCGGCACCCACCTCTCGGACGGCGTCAGCCTGGCCGATCGCTTGCCTCTCGACTCGCAGCGCATGGGCACACAGGTCATTTTGGCAGGACGGCCCTTACCGCTGTACTACACCAGCGACGGCCAGCTCAACGCCATGGTGCCCTACGCGCTGGAAGTGAACACCTCGCATCAGTTGATTGTGCGGCGGGGCAATACGCTGTCGTTGCCGGAGGCGGTGACAGTAGCGGCGGCGCGGCCGGCGGTGTTCACGGTAAACGGGGCAGGCACGGGGCAGGGGCACATTTACCGTGCGGGCCCGAGTGGAGAGCAGATTTTGGCGGACGCCCGCAATCCGGTGCGAGCGGGCGACGTGGTAGTGATCTACTGTGCCGGGTTGGGTGCGGTGGATCCGGCGGTGGAGGCGGGTCAGCCGGCGCCGCGGGCGCCGCTGTCGCAAACGGCCAATGCGGTGTCCTTGAGCGTAGGGGGGCGGGAGGCGCGGCTGCTGTACGCCGGTCTGGCGCCGGACTTCACGGGTCTCTATCAGATCAATGCTGTGGTGCCGGAAGGCGTCACGCCCGGCGATCAGGCGCCGGTGGTGCTGACCGTCGCCGGCCAGCCCAGCCCGCCGGTGACGATCGCCGTGAGGTAAGAAGACGTCGCCTGTCCCCGGAAACGGCGTTCAAAGAAGTTGCACGAAGTGCCGCGTGGCAACTTGACCTCGCACCCGGAGACCCCGTCCATTCCATGGTCTCAACCGTCACTTGCCGGTTAGGGCTACAATAATGAAACAAATGGCGGACGGAGTCATGGCGTACCGCAGTTGCTCGAAGTGATTCTTATGAAACGCGGTCTTCTGCACGTGGGCGCCGCTCTGGGGGCGCTGTTATGGATCGCGATCGCGGGGCTGGCTCAAAGAGGGCGGTTGCCGGCGCCGGAGGACGAGGAAAGTCCCCTCCCCGCGCACGATGCCGAGTTCCATTTTCTTCGCGTCGAGTATACGGACCTGCCTCAGTACCACCGGGGATGGGGATACGCGTCTCGTTATGGAACCGGAACCGGCTGGTGGCTGGTGGATTGGCCCGCCGCGGACAATCACTTCACGATGGGCATCCAGCGCCTGACGAGAATCGATATCGGCGATCCTCGCCACCTCCGGCTGACCGACGACCGGCTCTTTGACTACCCCTGGATCTATGCGACGCAGACCGGATGGTGGGGCTTAACGGATGCCGAAACAGATCAGTTGAGAGAATACCTTCTCCGGGGCGGGTTCCTGGTGGTCGATGATTTTTGGGGCCCCGAGCAGTGGGAGGTGTTCCGCCAGACCATGAACCGGGTCTTGCCGAACCAGCCCATTACAGACATCGCGGAATCGGATGCGGTAATGCACGTTCTATACGACATCCGGGAGAAAGACCGCACGTTCATTCCCGGCTCCCGCCATCTCTGGCGCGGCCCCGGCGGAACGGTTCAGGTGGTGCAGCCCGAGGGCACCAGTCCGGCCTGGCGGGCCATGTATGACGACCAGAACCGCATGGTAGTCGCCGTGAACTTCAACACCGATGTCGCCGACGCTTGGGAGTTCGCCGACGTCCCGTATTACCCGGAGGCGATGACCGCGCTCGCTTACCGCTACGGGATCAACTACATCATCTATTCGATGACGCACTAGAAGCGCATACAATCTGCGATCAGTATAATAAGGGAGTATGCCTCGCCTACCGTGCGCTCTGGCGCTGCTCTTGTCGTTCTGCTGCTGGCTCTACGCCGCCGGGGAGCTTTCCAACCGGCCTGCGCCCGAGTTCCGCCTCCAGGATGCCAAGGGTCGTCCGGTGAGCCTGGCTGACTACAAGGGCAAGGTGATCCTGATCGAGTTCATGTCGACCACCTGCCCCCATTGCCAGAAGTTCGCTTCAGCACTGGAGGCGGTGCATGCCAAGTTCAAAGGGCGCGTCGGAGTACTGGGCATTGCCACCCACCCGGACAATGCGTCCACGGCAGCCGAGTTTGCCCAGACCTATAAGGTGACCTACCCGATCCTGCTTGACCTCACCCACAGCACGGCTATGAGTTATCTGAAGCCCCCGCCGCCGAACTATAGCTTCTCCATCCCCCACCTCTTCGTGGTCGACCAATCGGGCTATATTCGGGACGATTTCACCCAAAATTCTGCTAACTCGGAGTTTTTTACGCCGGAGGGTCTCAGCCGCCTGGTCGGGGCGTATCTGGGCCGCCGTTGAGGATCTCGAGGGTACTGGTCGCCTAGGGATTTGGATTAAGAAGTACGGATGCGCGATCTAAACCATCGTCCTATTGTGTTTCGCATTCTGGCTGCTACAATCAACACGAGCGCTCCATGGCGGAAACGAAAGACTATTTTGTGAAGGAGCAGCGGCGTTCCCACCGATTCCAACTCACCCTGCCGCTGACCCTGATCCGAAGCAGCCGGGGAAGTATCGGCAAGGCTGGGGAAACCCGCAATCTGAGTTCCACCGGGGTCTACTTCGTGATTAACGAGCCACTCGAGCTGGGGAGTATCCTCGAGTTCATCGTCACCATGCCGGAGGAGGTCTCGCTGGCCGGCCCGGTGCGCCTGCTCTGCAAGGGAAAGGTCACTCGGGTGGAACAGAAGGAGGAGGCGAGTGTGGGAGTGGCCTCGACCATCGAACGGTACGAGTTCCGCCGGGAAACCCTGAATTAGCCCCGTCTCTGCTCTCCGCGTCTTTTTTTCTACCCACCCCCCTTGCTCCCGGCGTCAGATTTGGTATAGTGGAATCCGTTCCCTAAAGACGGCTGGTCCACACTGGATTCAAATTTGATTATTCCGGAAAGGAAGGTGCCTGGTGAGCAAAATCGATTCTGATAGCCACGGCAAAAACAAACAGCCCGGCAAGAAAGGCTTCTCCCGCCGCTCGTTCCTCGGAGGCCTGGGGATCGGCGGCGGCGCGGTAGCCACCTTGCCCACCGGCTTACTGGTGGAATCCCAGGCCGCGGCGGCCCCGGCGATGGGCCCCGGACCGATTCCGGTTGCGCTGCGGATCAACGGGAAGGTCCACAACCTGAACATCGAGCCCCGCGTCACGCTGCTCGACGCGTTGCGTAACCACCTCGACATGACCGGCGCCAAGAAGGTTTGCGATCGGGCCACCTGCGGGGCCTGCACGGTGATCGTGGCCGGCCGCCCGGTCTACTCGTGCAGCATGCTGGCGGTAGAGGCGCAGGGCAAGGACATCCAAACCATCGAGGGCCTGGCGCCGAGTGGCAAACTGCACCCGGTTTCAGCGGCCTTCGTCGAAAACGACGCCCAGCAGTGCGGCTTCTGCACGCCGGGCTTCGTGATGGCCGTCAAGGCCTTTGTAGACCGGCATCCTAACCCCACCATGGACCAGGTGAAGAAGGGGCTGGGAGGCAACCTCTGCCGGTGCGGCACCTATATCGGCGTGCGGCAAGCGGCCCTGGATGCAGCTCGCCAGATGAAGGGAGGGAAAAATGCCTAGCAAATACGATTGGCCTGCAGAAGGGAAACGCAGTCTCATCGGTAAGCGCATCAGCCGCCTGGACGGCCCCGACAAGGCCAGCGGCCGGGCCCGGTACGCTTACGACACCAACCGCCCCGGCGGACTGGTGGCCAAGCTGCTGTGCAGCCCGCACGCCCACGCCAAGATCACCCGCATCGACACCAGCGAAGCGGAGCGGGCGCCCGGCGTGCGCGCCGTCAAGGTCATGGCGCCGGCGGGGACCGAGGTGCAATGGCAGGGCTTTGAGATCGCAGCCGTGGCCGCCGACACCGAGGAGCTGGCCCAAGACGGCGTGCGCAAGATCAAGGTCGAATACGAGATCCTGCCGCACCTGGTGAAGGAGGAGGACGTCAGCAAGGCCGCCAACATGATCAAGCCCTCGGCCGAAGAGACCAAGGGCAACCCGGACTCGGGCTTCAGCGAGGCCGACGCCGTTCACGAGGGCTACTACGGCATCAACACCATCACCCACTGCTGCCTGGAATCGCACGGGCAGGTGGCCGAGTGGAACGGCGACAACTGCACCCTCTACGCCTCGACCCAGGCGTTGGGGCGCATCGGGGGCGACCTGGCGAAGGTGCTGGGCGCCGAGCCGGCCACGGCCAATATCAAGCCTGCCAACATCCGCGTCATCACCGAATACATGGGCGGCGGATTCGGCTCCAAGTTCTCCATCGACAAGTGGGGCATCGTCTGCGCCCAGTTCTCCAAGCAGACCGGCAAGCCGGTCAAGCTGATGCTGGACCGCGATCAGGAGTTGCTGATGGCGGGCATGCGGCCTTCCGATTACGCCAAGATCAAGCTAGGGGCGAAGAAGGACGGCACCATCACCGCCTGGCAGCACGAGTCCTGGTCGACCGGGGGGCCGGGCGGCGGTGGGGCGCCTCCGATTCCGTACGTGTTCACGGAGATCCCCAACCAGCGCAAACGGCACATCGCCGTGTCGACCCATACCGGGCCGGCGCGCGCCTGGCGTGCTCCCAACCATCCACAGGCGGCGGCGCTCACCATGTGCGCCATGGATGACCTGGCCGCAAAGCTGAACATGAACCCGCTGGACTTCTTCATCAAGAACCTCCCCCTGACGGCGCGCGGCGATGTTTACAAAGCCGAGCTGCTGAAAGGGGCGGAGCTGATGGATTGGAAAACCAAGTGGCATCCGCGGGGGCAGGGCGGCAACGGCTACCTCAAGCGGGGCGTGGGCCTTTCGCTCCACACCTGGGGCGGGCGCGCCCATGACAGCGACTGCCGCATCGTCATCAACTCCGATGGCAGCGTGCAGGCTCAACTGGGGAGCCAGGACCTGGGAACGGGCACTCGCACCGTGATCGGGATTGTGGCCGCCGAGACCCTGGGGATTCCGCTGAGCGGCGTACAGGTCCAGATCGGCGACAGCAACTATCCGCCTTCTGGGGCTTCCGGCGGCTCGACCACCGTGGGCGGCGTTTCCTCCTCCACGCGGCGGGCTTCGGTCAAGGCTCTCGACAAGCTGTTCGAGGCCGTGGCCCCGAGCCTGGGCACGACCGCCGACAAGCTGGTGGCTCGGGATGGTCGCATTCACGTCGAAGGGGATCCCAGCAAGAGCCTGACGTGGAAAGCGGCCTGCGCCAAGCTCGGCACCAAGTCCATCTCGGAAATCGGACGCCAACCCGCCAGGGACGAGGGCAACCTCAACGACAACGGCGTGGGCGGCATCCAGATGGCCGAGGTGGAAGTGGACACCGAGACCGGCATCGTTTCGGTGAAGAAGATGGTCGCCGTGCAGGACTGCGGCTTGATCATTGACGTGAAGACGGCCGAGAGCCAATGCTACGGCGCCATGATCATGGGCGTGTGCGCGGCGCTGTATGAAGAGCGCATCTTCGACCAGCAGACGGGCACGATGCTCAACGCCGACATGGAGTTCTACAAGTTGAGCGGTATCGCCGATGTGGGCGACATGGTAGTCCACATGATGACCGGGGTGTACGACGGCCGCGGCGTCATCGGCTTGGGTGAGCCACCGGCTATTTCCCCGCCGGCGGCCATCTCGAACGCGGTGGCCAATGCCATCGGCGTGCGGGTTCCCACCATTCCGCTGACACCCGACAAAGTCCTCGCGGCTTTGGAGAAGGGAGGGAGGGCCTAATGCAAGCCTTTGAGTACTCGAAACCCACGACGACGAAAGAAGCTCTCGGTATGCTCGGCGCCCAATGGGGTGAGACCGACATCCTGGCCGGCGGCACCGACCTTCTGAGTCTGATGAAAGACTATGTCCACACGCCCAAGCGGGTGGTGAGCCTGAGCGGGATCAAGGAGCTCAAGCTCATCAAATCTGCCGCCGACGGCCTGCATATCGGGGCCATGGTGACCATCGAGGAGCTGCTCGAAAACGCCCAGGTGCGCAAGGAGTATGCTTCGCTGGTGCAGGCGGCCCGCGGAATTTCGAGTCCGCAGATCCGTGCCATGGGAACGGTGGGGGGCGACCTCTGCCAGCGGCCGCGGTGCTGGTATTTCCGCAAGGGCTTCGGGTTGCTCCCGCGCGACAGCCGGGGGCGGGACTTGGTGCCCAACGGCGAGAACCGCTATCACGCCATCCTGGGCAACAGCGGTCCGGCCAAGTTTGTCAGCGCGTCGAGCCTCGCTCCCGCCCTGGTCGCTCTGGGCGCCAAGGTGACCATCGCCTCGGCCTCGGGGAACCGCACTGTGGACGTGGAGAAGTTTTTCATGGCGCCGACCGACGCCTCCACGCGCGAGGTGGATCTGAAGCCCAACGAGATCCTCACCGGGATCGTGGTACCGGTCGCCGGGGGCGCCAAACAGGCGACCTACGAGGTCCGGCAGAAGGAGGCGCTGGACTGGCCTCTGGCGACGGCCTCCGTGGCGCTGAAGATGAGCGGCTCGACGGTGCAGAGCGCCAAAGTGGTGCTGGGTCACGTGGCCCCCACCCCGTGGAACTCGGCCGAAGCCGCCCAAGCGCTGGCCGGCAAGGCCATCAACGAGTCGACCGCGAAGGTCGCGGCCGATGCGGCCCTGGCCAGGGCTACCCCCCTGAGCCAGAACGCCTACAAGGTGCAACTGGCCAAGGTGGCGGTGAAACGCGCTCTGCTGGCCGCCGCCGGGAAAGCTTGATCGAGTATGGAGACGGCAGGTCTCAAGATAGTTCGGGAGCGGTGCGAAAACATCCGCTGGAAGGGCATGTTTGTCGATGTCCAGGCGGATCCGGAAGCGGAGGCGGAGTCGAGAGAGCACATCTACTGGTGCGTGAAGACCCAAACTATCCTGGGTCCTGACGGCCAGACGGTCGACGAAGACATCTGCAGCCCGAGCCGCTCCTGCTATCGGGCGCTGTAGCGGGATAAGC
>JACQDI010000582.1 GCA_016201195.1 Acidobacteriota bacterium
CCGGGGGCGTCGACAGCCACATTCACTTCATCTCACCGCAGCAGGTGTACGAGGCGCTGTCGGCGGGTCTGACGACCATGATCGGGGGCGGGACCGGGCCGGCCACCGGGACCGCGGCCACCACGTGCACCCCCGGCGCGTGGAACCTGGCGCGAATGCTCGAAGCGGCCG
Source organism: Acidobacteriota bacterium (assembly GCA_016201195.1). Taxonomy (GTDB): domain Bacteria; phylum Acidobacteriota; class Terriglobia; order Bryobacterales; family JACQDG01; genus JACQDI01. The sequence continues at coordinate 172 of JACQDI010000582.1, forward strand.
ACGCCTGGCCGCTGAACTTCGGTTTTCTGGGCAAGGGCAACGCCTCGACGGAGGCGCCGCTCGCCGAGCAGATCCTGGCCGGGGCGGCGGGCCTCAAGCTGCACGAGGACTGGGGCACGACGCCGGCGGCGATTGACGCCTGCCTGAAAGTAGCCGATGAGTATGACGTGCAGGTAGCGATTCATACCGACACCATCAACGAGGCGGGCTTCGTGGAGGACACTATCGCCGCCATCGCCGGCCGCACGATTCATACCTATCACACGGAAGGCGCCGGGGGCGGCCACGCGCCGGACATCATACGCATCGCGTCCTACCCCAACGTGCTGCCATCGTCGACCAACCCGACGCGGCCGTTCACGGTGAACACGCTGGCGGAGCACCTGGACATGCTGATGGTGTGCCACCATCTGAACCCGGCGGTGCCGGAGGACGTGGCCTTCGCGGAGAGCCGGATTCGCGGGGAGACCATCGCCGCCGAGGACATCTTGCACGACCTGGGGTTGCTGAGCATGCTGTCGAGCGACTCGCAGGCCATGGGGCGCATCGGGGAGGTCATCATCCGGACGTGGCAGACGGCGCACAAGATGAAGGTGCAGCGCGGGCCGCTGCCGCAAGATTCGAGCCGCAACGACAATTTCCGCGCCAAGCGGTACGTCGCCAAGTACACGATCAACCCGGCGATCGCGCACGGGGTGGCGCGGGAGATCGGCTCGATCGAGCCGGGGAAGCTCGCCGACCTGGTGCTGTGGAAGCCGGCCTTCTTCGGGGTGAAGCCGGAGATGGTCATCAAGGGCGGCTTCATTGCCTGGAGCGCAATGGGGGACGCCAACGCCTCGATCCCCACGCCGCAGCCGGTGCTCTATCGGCCGATGTTCGGGTCCTTCGGAGGGGCGACGACCTCGACCAGCCTGACGTTTGTCTCGAAGGCGGCGCTCGACCTGGAGGCGCCGGCGAGAATCGGATTGCGGAAGAAGGCGGCGGCGGTCGCGAACTGCCGCAACATCGGCAAGGCCGACATGGTCCACAACAACTCGACGTCGAAGATCGAGGTGGATCCGGAGACGTACGAGGTGCGGGTGGACGGGGAGTTGATTACCTGCGAGCCAGCTAGTGTGCTGCCCCTGGCGCAGCGGTATTTTTTGTTTTGAAAGATTGCTGGTATATAGGTCATTTGTTATCAATCGATTAGCTCTGGTGAAGAGCGGTGTGCGGGGTCTGACGAAGCCATCTATTGACACCATGACAGCTAAATTCTAATCGCCAAAATGTCAACAGCCAGTTGGTATATAGACAAGATTTAGAGTATAATTTGTCAGGTGAAGTCACATGAGCGCGAGTAGTATTCCCTACATTGACCCCAACGTGGAGCACGTTGGAGTCAGTCGTCTTCGGAAGCTGAACGCCGCCAATCTGCGCCAAAACCAGAAGGCTCTGGTGATTCAGGAAAACGACAAGCCACTCGCTGTGCTTCTCACGTACGAGCAGTTTCTGTCGATGCAGAAGCAGATCCAGTCGGTCATGGCGACGATTGAGGTGCTCACGGACGAGGAGGAGCGCGTGTCTTTGGCGGCTGGCCTTCGGAATCTGCGGGCAGGGAAGACGAAGCCGCTGGAGGATATTCGGGCCGAACTGAAAAAAGCCTGAGAGGGGCGTGAATGTCCGGCAAGTACACGGTCGAGCTGACCGCTACTGCTGAAAGCGTTTATCGTCGAAGCTACGAGGAAGCTCAGGCGTGCATCAAAGTCGGAGACGTCTCCAACTCGAAGGTTACCCTTTTAAGGATGATCGATGACGCCCTGGATAACCTGATCCCGCATGACCCGTTCGATCCAGCGAGAGCGTTGTCCGGGTCATTATCGAATGTATTTCGGATCAAGAAGGGTCGAACCAGAATCTGTTACATTGGGTCCTCCAGGCAGCGCAAAATTGTCGTCCTTTATATTTCGGACACGCCGCGAAAGCAGGGCGATGTTCATGATCCCTACGCGATCTTCACGCGACTCGTGATGTCGGGAAAGTTCGATGAGGTCTTCGATAAACTGGGGGTCCGCAAACCCCGCTCGGGGTAACGATGCCGAACTTTGAGATAGCGGTAATTGCCGGAGACGGGGTCGGACAGGAGGTCACGCCGGAGGGGATCCGGGTGATCAATGCGGCCGGGGAGCGGTTTGGGGCCAGCTTCGACTATACCTATTACGACTGGGGATCGGACTACTATTTCCGGCATGGGCGGATGATGCCGCCGTGAGGGATCGATCTGCTGCGGGGAGCGGACGCGATTTACCTGGGGGCGGTGGGGCATCCGGACATTCCCGACCACACCACGTTGAACGGGCTGCTGCTGCCGATCCGGCGGACGTTTGACCAGTTCGCTTGCGTGCGGCCGTCTTACTTGTATCGAGGAGTGAAGTCGCCGCTGGCGGGCAAGGAGCCGGGGTCGATTGATTTGGTGGTGGTGCGGGAGAACACGGAGGGCGAGTACGCGCAGGTGGGCGGGTTTGTTTACCACCATATGCCGGAGGAGGTGGCTATCCAGACGGCCGTGTTCACGCGGCGCGGCATCGAGCGGGTGGTGCGGTACGCGTTCGACCTGGCGCGGCGGCGCAACAAGAAGAAGCGCGTCTGCTCGGTGACCAAGAGCAACGCGCAGGGCTTCGGGATGGTGCTGTGGGACCGCACGTTTGCCGAGGTGGCGCGCGATTATCCGGACATCTCGACCGAGTCGCTGCTGGTGGACGCGGCGGCGATGAACTTCATCCGGCGGCCGGAGAGCTTTGACGTGGTGGTGGCGTCGAACCTGTTTGGGGACATCCTCACCGATATCGCCGCCATCCTCACCGGCAGCATGGGCCTGGCGGCCAGCGCGAACATCAACCCGACGCGGGAGTCCCCGTCGATGTTCGAGCCGGTACACGGCTCGGCGCCGGACATCGCTGGCAAGGGGATCGTGAATCCGCTGGCGGCGATTTTGAGCGCGGGGATGATGCTGGAGTTTCTGGGGCTGGAGGCGGCGGCGCAAGCCATCGAGAAAGCGGTGGGGGCGACGCTGGGGGAGGGGAAGGCGTTACCGGCGGACTTGGGGGGAACGGCTTCGACTACGGCGGTGACCGATGCGGTTTTGAGACACTTGTAATCCTTCTCAAGTGATACCTGATACCTTAGCGGCAGTTCGCGCGATCGCGCAGGCCCTGCTGATTGGGTTCCTGGTGGGGGCGCAGCGGGAGGCCTCGCTCGGCGAGCGACATCCGGGGATGCGGGATTTTCTGCTCATCTCCCTGGTCGGCGCCATTTGCGGGCTGCTCCGGCTGCCGTGGCTGGCGGCGACGGCGCTGGCTTCGATCACCGTCCTTCTGGCGGTTTTTCATTTCCAGGTTACGGAGCGCAGCGGGATCACCACCGAGATGGCGGCGGTGGCCACCTTCTGTTTCGGATACCTCACCACCACTCCCTATGCCACGCTGGCCGTGGGAATGGCCATCGTCGTGGTGGCGTTTCTGGAAGCCAAGAAG
>JACQDI010000109.1 GCA_016201195.1 Acidobacteriota bacterium
GCTTGTGCGCGAGCTGGGGGTGCGAGGCGAGGAGCGTCGCGAGCTCGACGAGCTGCTGGAGAGGCTGGTCGAGCGCGGCCGGCTGATTGAAACCCGGTCCGGCCACTACATGCTGGCCGAGCGACAGAGCGAGTACGTCGCCGGGCGGCTGAGCCTGCACCGAGACGGGTACGGCTTTGTGATCCTCGACCAGCCCTCCGCCCAGGACGTCTACGTGGACGCGGAATCGGCGGCCGTGGCCATGAACGGTGATCGCGTGCTGGTGCGGCTGCGGGGCCCCACCGAGGGACGGCTGGTCAAGGTCCTCTCCCGCGCTCACCAGGAGGTTGTAGGGCAGTTTCACTACAGCCGGCGCGGCAGCTACGTGGTCCCCTTCGACGTCAAGATTCGCGAGCACATCCTGATCCCGCCGGGCGCGGAGATTCCGCCCGCCGCCCACCAAGCTGACCGGCTGGGCGAGATCCGCGCGGTCGAGGTTGGAAGCGCCGAAGAGCTGGAGGGCGCGGTGGTCAACGTGGAGCTGACCGATTTCCCGACGCCCACCGAGGCGGCGCAGGGGCGGGTGATCGAGGTGCTGGGCCGGCCCGGCGATTTCGGCATCGACGTCGAGATCATGATCCGCAAGCACCACCTGCCCCACCGCTTCCCGGCTGAGGTCATCGAAGAGGCGGAGAGCCTGGACCCGGTCATCAGCGCCCAGGGAGTCGCTCATCGACGGGACTTTCGCTCGCTCGACATAGTGACCATCGACGGCGAAACCGCACGGGACTTCGACGACGCCGTGTGGGTAGAGCGCTTGCCCGATGGCCACTACCGGCTCCAGGTCCACATTGCCGATGTCGCCCACTATGTCCGCGAGGGCTCGGCGCTCGATCGCGAGGCGCGACTGCGCGGCACGAGCGTCTACTTTCCCGACCGCGCCGTGCCCATGCTGCCCTACGAGCTGTCGACCGGCCTGTGCTCGCTCAACCCCCGCGCCGACCGGCTGGTGCTTTCCGTGCTGCTGGAGCTCGATCCCCAGGGCGAAGTGGTCAGTGCGGAGTTCTGCGAGGGGGTGATCCACAGCGTCGAGCGGATGACCTACACCGCCGTCAACCTCGTGCTCGAGGGAGATCCCGCGCTGCTATCGGCCGCCGCGTCCCACGTTCCCTATGCCCGTGCCGCGCGACCTAGGCGATGGGCTGCGGGAGCGCTACGCCCGGCTCGCGCCGCGCTTCGAGCAGATGGCCGAGCTGGCCACCATTCTGAACCGGCGCCCGTCAGAAGCGCGGCTCGATCGACTTCGACCTGCCCGAGCCGGTCATCGAACTTGACGAACAGGGTTTCGTCACCGCCATCGTCCGCAGCGAGCGCAACATCGCTCACCGCCTCATCGAGGAGTTCATGCTGGCGGCCAACGAGGCGGTGGCCTCGCGGCTGGAGAAGCTCGTCCCGGCGTCGATCTACCGGATCCACGAGAAGCCCGACCCCAAACGGGTGATCGAGTTCGAGCAGGTGGCGGCGACCTTCGGGTACTCGCTCGGCGTGGGGCCGGTGCGCGCGCGGGATCTCGGTTACACGGTCCGGCGGCGGGACCACACCAAGGGCCGGCGGGAGCTGATCGTGCCGGAAAGCGACACCCCGATCACCTCGCGGCACTATCAGAAGCTGATCGGCCGCCACCTCGCGGCACTATCAGAAGCTGATCGGCCGCATCGCCGGAAAACCCGAGGAGCGCATCCTGAGCTACCTGATGCTGCGGTCGCTCAAGCAGGCCCGCTACAGCGACGACAACGCAGGCCACTTCGCCCTGGCATCGCCCTGCTACACGCACTTCACCTCGCCCATCCGGCGCTACCCGGACCTGGCGGTGCACCGGCTTTTGAAGGCCACCCTGGCCGGTGAACGTACGACCGCCGGCAAGGGCGCGCTCCACACCGTGGCCGAGGAGTGCTCCTTCACCGAGCGGCGCGCCGCTGACGCCGAGCGCGAGCTGATGGATTGGAAGAAGGCCCGCTTCATGGAAGAGCGCCTGGGCGACGAATTTCCCGGCATCATCATCAGCACGACCAAGTACGGCCTGTTCGTGGAGCTGCTCGACCTGTTCATCGAGGGCCTGGTGCCCATCGAGACCCTCACCGGCGACCGTTACACGTACCGGGAAAGCCTGCGGGCCATCGTGGGGGAGCGAAGAAAGAGGAAGTTCGCGTTGGGAGATCGGATCACCGTGCGCGTGGACCGGGTGCTGGCCGAGGAGCGAAAAGTGCAGTTTTCGTGGGTCCCGGAGGG
>JACQDI010000054.1 GCA_016201195.1 Acidobacteriota bacterium
CACCGCCGGCAGCGTCAGCTTCGACAACCCCGAGGAAGGGGCGCGCCCGCCGCGCTATCAGAACTGGAACTTTTCCGTCCAGCGCGCGATTACCTCCTCCCTCACGCTCACCGCCGGCTATGTCGGCGGCAACGGCAAGTTCCTGCGCGGCGGCGGTCTGGGGATCTGGTCCGGCCAGATTCACCCGCGCTACCTGGCGCTGGGCAACCTGCTCACCTCTCAGGTGAATGCGACCACGCTTGCTTCCGCCAGGGCCATCCTTCCCGATATCAGCCTGCCGTACCCCAACTTCCGCGGTACCTTCGCCCAGATGCTCCGCCCCTTCCCGCAGTACTCCGGGGTGGGCGCGGATTTTGTGAACCTAGCCAGTTCCAACTACAACTCGCTCCAGGTCACGCTCCAGAAGCGAATGTCCTCCGGGCTGACGTTCAATATCAACCATACCTGGAGCAAGACGCTGTCGGATGCCGGCGCCGGCCGGAGCGCCTACTTCTGGCAGATCGAAAAGACCCACGGCGAGAGCGACCGGCGTCACGTCTTCAACGCCATGGTGGTCTATGAGCTGCCGTTCGGTCCCGGCCGCGCGATCCAGCCGTCCAACGTGCTGGTCCGGGCGCTGGCCGGTGGCTGGCGCCTGTCCGGCATCACGCGCCTCCGCTCGGGCCTGCCCTACGGGATCATCGGGGCCTCGTGCAATCTGCCCAGCGCCGGCGGATGCCGCGCCTCCTACGCGCCCGGCTTCTCCGGTCCCGTGCGCACCAATGGAGAGTGGGGCAGCGGCGATCTACTGGGTGCAAGGCCGGTTTTCCTCGATGCCAGGGCCTTCCGGAATCCCGCGCCCTATACTTACGGCGATACGCCAGGCGCCGGCGCGTACGGCCTCTACAACCCGGGCTTCTGGAATCAGGACCTGGGCGTCACGCGGCAGTTCGGAATCACCGAGCGCGTCAAGCTCGATTTCTCCGCCGAGGCGTTCAACCTGACCAACTCCGTGATCTTCAACGGACCGGCGTCGCTGGATATCAACAACGCCAACTTCGGCCGCATCACCGGGCAGCAAAATTCGCCGCGATCGCTGCAGTTCACCATGAAGCTGCACTATTGATATGGACCCGCGCCCGGCCGGGGGCACAGCACCCGAGGGTATGTGACATACTCTTAACACCCTCCAGGCAGGTATCGCCCCAATGTCCCAGAACGCCATTTCTGGGGCCTATGGCGTTCCCGGCACTTGTCGGATTGGCGACCATAGGGCCAAGTGGCTTGGGCGGCCGGGGAGCCCACTTTCCCGAATGGGCGTTCTCGTGGCCCATGGTGTTCGGTGGGCCGCCCGTGTGGGCTCGTGGGTCTCGCAGGGGTCGTCAGGGGTCGGTCGTGGGGTGCGCGACATGGAATGGGCAAATCAACGTCGGCGGGACTCCCAGTAGTCATCGAATCGACGGCTATAGCGGGAGCACCGAAGGGCGATGACAGCGTTGGCGCCCCGGAGAGTCCAGAACATCCCTGACCGTTTGAGGCGGGAACCGATCAAAGTTTTGCAGCCGGCTTCAATGACGCCGGAGCCGACGAACAGCCCCTGGCTGCGGAACTCGGGATAGCGCATCCGCTCTGCATTACGTTCGAAGTAGTTCGCCTCAGTGCGAAGCGCTGCCGCCAACTCGGCATTCGCGGGGGAGAGTGTGCGCAGTTTGGTCACCAGTTTTTCGATTTCGCCGTTCTCCAGCAGATGCTGGTGAGTCATCACCCAGCGCTGCTTGGCGGTCTCGTCATGGGGGTGGAGCTTGCCGCCGAGATCCCATAGATGCTGGCGGGCGTGATACAAATCGACGATCTGCACGGCGCCGGGGAACTGCTCCTGGCAGAGGTTCCAGATCCAATCGGCGCCATCGCCCATCATCACTTTCTTTTGCGCCCGGCTCCAACCTCGTTGATGGGCTTCCGTGTAGATGCGGCAGGAGAATTGGGCGGCAGTTTCAATCGCTCCGGCATAGGTGGTGGAGTCCTCATCACGTACCGGCCGACCCTGATCATCGGTTGCGGTTTGGGTAAAGACACACCCGAGTTTAACTTCGCGGCTGTGAGCCCGCCCGTCTTCTCCTTTTCCGCTTCGTCCTTCGATCTCTTTGGGCACCATGGGCACGCCGGTGCCGTCGACTTGCACGTACATTACCGGGGTAGATTGGCCCACCGCTACAGGCAACTCCAGTTGCATGGCTTGCTGGATGGTCTGTTGCTCGCAGCGGGCGATGTCATCGCCGATGGCTTCTGTCACCCGCTCCACCGCTTTGGTAGTGACCTCCAGGTCGGCCAGCAGTTCCATCTGCTGGCGCCCACGCTCGAACGAGGAGCACTCGCTGCCGACCAGCGCCAGCATGCGGCGGACTCCGGGAGAAAACTCGGTCCCTTCGATGTCCCCTGTCGTGTCGGTGGGGAACTGGCCTTGACAGCAACGCGAGCACCAGTAATAAGCGCGAAGGACTTCACTGCGACCCAGCACGGTGAGGAGGGGTTTGGATCGCATGTCCTTATACCGGGCCTGGCCTCCGCAGCGGCAAGGCACACTCGATGGAATGGGTCCCTGCTGACGCAGGAGTGCACCCAGGCCGGCAGCCCCGCCGGTGTGCAGCGCGGTGCGCAGAGCCAGTTCCACCGCTTCCAGGTCCAACCGGCCCGTGTTGCGCCGTTCGGCGAAGATGACGGGCAACCAGGCGTCTATTCCCCGCGCAACTTCCTGATGGATCGCAGCAGCCGTTTTTTTTCCTCTGCGCTCCACCCTGGTGAGTGTTTCTCGACCGGCCGCAGGCGGCAGATCCGGTCATTGATCTGAACCAGCTCCGCGCACAACTTCTGAAAGCGCGCCTCTGCATCGAGACCGGAATGACACACCTTGCGGAGTTCTCGGTCATCGGTCCTGCTCTCCGAATTGATATGGATATGGCCGGCGAATTGCCTCGGGTTCCATCGTTCGCATGGCTTGCCACAGCTCTGGCGGAGGACGGCCGTGTGGAGGAGGCAGTCGCAGTGTGCGAGACCGCAGCTCGCCTTGGCCTCGAAGACGGTACGAAGGGCGGCTATGCTGGAAGGGCGCAACGGTTGCGAGCGAAGGTGCCACCGAGCCGCGACGTCTTACGAGCCGCTGCAGGCGACGGCCAACAGCGGGCTGTGCCTGAGCGCCCAGGTGCGTTAGATGCGCAACAGGGCTGGAAAGAGGGTGCTGCGATGTTTGGAGACCTCATGACGGACCGGGTCACCGTAAGGACCGTGCGGCCGGAGCAATGTACACAGATGTCGCTGCATCGGTGCAGCGCGACAAGATCTGCACGGAGCGCACCGACATTCCAATCCGTCCAGGCGATCAGATCAGTCGCCGTACCCCAGCTGGAGTCGACGAGATCTTCGTAGTGGAAGACCCCGGCTTCCGTACTGGCGGGGAGGGATTTCCCGACACCTACCAGATGCGCGTACGTCGAAGCGCCTGCAGAGTTGTTTGAGGCCTTGCGCGAAGCGATCCAGTCGAAGGTCCAGAGCTCGGCGCATCGGGAGGAGCTACTCGCACGGGTAGCCGAACTCCAGCAGGAAACCGGCAAGGCCGGTTTCGCAAGGAAGTACGCGCAGTTCATGGCTCTGGCCGCGAATCATATGGAGGCACTTGGGCCTTTCATACCGGCCCTAACCCAACTGCTCATGAGGGCCTGGGAGCGCATCTACCAGGGCATGCACCCGGCCGCCGCAAGAGGCGCGGCGGCGGGTGATGCCCCGGTCGTTAGTCGGAGCCCTTCGCAGTGGTCAGCCGGTTTCCGTGATATCCTCCTCGCCCTGACAAGTTGGCCCGAAAGCGGGGTCAGAGCCGGATTCCGAATGAAAGAGTCGCCCTCCCGTCGAATGAGCGCCACTTGGCGGCATAACGCCCTGTCCATAGAAGTGAGCCCGGATCTGGGAGGTCGGGAGGGTGCGACTGGCCAGCGCTGTCGGCATAGCGCATGAGATCCACACCCACTGCTGTCACTCGGCTGAAGACGCTGATTCCAAACGAAATATCGAGCGCAAATTTGCGCTCGGCGGAACCGAGCGCCACATGATGGGATAACGCCCTATCCGTAGACGTGAAACCCTGGACGCCCCTGAAGTCCCGTTGTGGGAAGTAGCAGCGAGCGCCCTTTCTCGCGGAATGCAAGTCAGGGCCGACCAACCTGTCGCGAGTGCGCTGCTTACGGCGTTAATCCCAATTGCGCGTACAGAAATGCCATTTCGTCTATCTTCTGATCCAGAAAGTGCGACAACGCGCCTGATCCCGAGTGCCCGGCTATGAGATCGTACCGCAGCAGAACGGGCAGTCCCGAGCGGCTCGCAGCTTGCATCCGGGCCGCCATCTTGCGCGCGTGCAGGGGCGCCACACGTGTGTCGCCATCGCCGGTGGTAAACAGCATTGCGGGATAGCGCACGCCATCGCGCACATGGTGGTACGGCGAGTACTTACGAAGATACTCGAACTCGGCAGGCACGTCTGGATTCCCGTACTCCTTCACCCAGGGTGCGGCCTTAAGGAACTTGTGGTAGCGCAACATGTCCAGGTGCGGATTCTGGCAAATCACCGCCCGGAACAGATCCGGCCTTTGCGTCGCGGCCGCGGCCACCAGCATACCGCCGTTCGAGCCGCCTTCGATGGCCAGCCTTGACGCGCGCGTATACTTGTTTGCAATCAGCCATTCGGCGACCGCGATGAAATCATCAAAGCTTTTCTGCTTGTTCTCAAGCATCCCGTCGCGGTGCCACTTTTCGCCGAATTCTCCGCCGCCCCGGATGTTGGCCATCGCGTAGATCCCGCCCTTATCCACCCACATCGCTGCTACTGGATCGAACCATGGCGTTTCGATCGAACCGTATCCTCCGTACCCGGTGAGTAGTAGCGGACGGTTCCCGTCCGGTTTGGCGCCCTTCTTCGCGACGACGAACATCGGGACGCGCGTGCCGTCTTTCGATGCAAACCAAACTTGGGTCGTGGCGATCGCATTCGAGTCCACGGGCAGGTTCAGTTTGTGCCACACCGACTGCTTCGCCGTCGTGACGTCGTACCGGTACACCGTCCCCGGCTGGGCGAAGGACTCGAATCCATAGAAGACCTCGTCCGACTCCCAGGTTCCGCGCACGAAATAGCCGGACCCAAGAGTCGGCAGCGAGATATCGCGGACCGGTTTGCCGTCCGGCCCGAATACGGCGAGCCGCGTACTCACGTTGTGGAGGAAGGAGACAAGCAGTCTGTGGCCAGCCGGTATCATGCCCATGATCACAGAATCTGCTGAGGACGGGATCACTTCCCGCCACTTCTCGCGTGCTGGATTCTCAAGGTCGATGGCGAGCACGCGGCGGTTCGGCGCATCCCATGTCGTGCGCAGGTATAGAGTATGTCCTCCGAACCCACCGTCGAAGCTGGCGGGCAGGTCTGTAATGAGCGGCTGGAATTCGCCGCGCGCTGAGCGATCCAGAATATAAACGCGCGACCGGACATCTAAACCGGCGCCGTCGTTAACGAATGCAGCGACAAAACGGCCATCTTCGGAGAACTGTAACCATGTCAGCTTTTCATCCGGTATACCGGCACCGAACAGTTCTCGGTCCTCGTCGATGGGCGCGCCAAACCGGTGTTCCAGAACTCGCGTGCCCTCGGCGCGCCGTCGTGAATAGAGGAAACCGCTCTTGTCCGGGAGGACGAAGACGCTATAGTAGACACCGCGCGGCAGCCGGTCTGCGAGCGCTTGGCCGGTGTCCGCGTCGAGGAAAGACACCTCGGCTTCGTCCTCGCCGCCTTTGCGCTTCGCCCAAGCGAGGATGCGGCCATCCGGCGTGACGTTCATGATGCGGGCCGACACCGAACCATCGGGGCTCAGCTTCATGGGATCCACTAAGACGCGCTCAGGTCCGTCAGCACCCTCCCGGACGACGATCACGGCCTGATCCTGCTTCGCGCTCCGGCGCATGAAGAAATACCGTCCGTTGCGCACAGTGGGGGGGCTCTGAAAGTCCACGCGGTACAGCCTTTCGAGTTGCGCGCGCAAGCGGTCGCGACCGGGAATGGCGTCGAGGATCGCGCGCGTATACGAGTTCTGCTCGGTGATCCAGGTGCGGGTTTCGGGACTCTGCTGATCCTCCAGCCAGCGGTATGGATCGGGAATATCGACGCCATGCATCCGATCGGTGACGACCTCGATGCGCGTCACAGGAGGCCGAGGTGGCCCGGCTGCGACGGCGTGCACGACCGCTAAGACGACTCCCACGATCACGCGACGGATAACCCAGATCTGCATGCGGAATAGTATACACCGACTCACGGCCGGAGCATGTTTGCGCTTAGTTTAGAGGCCAAGGCACACGCATGATAGCTGGTTCAAATCTGAAATTGAATCGGGTCAGGTTTCCGAACTCTGGAAAGTCACCACACTGTATACGTCGCGAGTGACGCCGCAATGGCTACTGATCAAGCCTGAAGCTGATCGTTGCCGCGCCGGTTTACCCGGTTCCGGGCCAAGAGTCGGCTTGTGGGAATTAGCAGCGCTACGCTGACACCAGCGCCGCCTTCACCAGGGTGGACTTCGACTGGGGCGCCCATCCCGGCGCCTTCGCGAGCTGCGCGGCAAATGCCGAAAACGACCGCCCCAACCCCGCCTTACGTCCGATCAGCCGCGCCTCCTGGATCGCCCGCCGCGCGCACTGATAGTCGTTCTGGAACACCGCTGCCACCGGTCCCTCCAGAAGCGGCTCCAGGTCTTCGACCTGCACCGCGCCGCTGGTCCAGCGGTTGAGGATCATGCCAATGCGGTCCTCGGCCACGCCCCGGTCTCGCAGCTCCAGCCAGCGCTGCCGCGCCAGCACCAGCGACGGCAGCTCCGGCGTGGTCACAATGAACACCCGGCGCGCCCGGCGCACCACTTCCACCGTGGCTTCGTTGACCAGCTCCGGCAGATCGACCACCAC
>JACQDI010000540.1 GCA_016201195.1 Acidobacteriota bacterium
CTTCCGGTCGCCCTCCAGCCGTCTCGAATTCCCGCTCCACGGTTTCAGATGCCGCAGCGCGCGGCCGCGCCCGCTGCGCCGGCGGCCATCAGCGCCGAGGCCCCGCAGATCGCGCTCGCCATAGATACTGGCAATATCTTATCCCGCCTCGAGGGCCCTGCTACCGTGGCGCGCCCGCAATTCCGGATGCCGGAAGAACGAAGCTCTTCCCCCAAGGCGGTTCCCTTGCCCGGCGCCGACATCAGCGCGCCCACGATCGGCGCTCCGCAGCAGACCGCCACCGTGATCGTCGGCCTCGACCCGGCGCCGGCGCGTCTGGAGCCTCCACCGCCTCCCGGCAACCGCTCGGCGCAGTTCTCCGCCGGCCCGAAAACCGGCGGCAACGGAAACGGTACTCTCGCCGCCTCGGCTCGCGCCGAGATCCGCGTGCCCAACCTGGCCATCGCCCCGGCGGCAGCAGCGGCCGCAGCCGCTCCCACCATCACGCGGCCCCAGCCCGCCGGCAACGATCGTTCGGCTTTTCGAAAGGAGCTCCTGGCCTCGCTCTCGGCGCGGCTTCCGGCGTCCCCGAATTCTTCGCCAGCCAAGCTCGAGCCCGTCGGCCCCGGCTGGCTGCTCCGCGGCTCCACCGTCTACACCATGGCCGTCGACATGCCCAACATCACCAGTTACGAGGGAAGCTGGACACTGCGCTTCACCGAGCTGGGCGGCGGCTCCCCGGACGACGTGCTCACCTCGCCCGTGGCCATGCACAAGGTCGACCCCAAGTACACCGCCTCTGCTGCCGCCGAGGGCATCGAGGGCAAGGTCCTGCTCTACGCCGTGATCCGCCGCGACGGCCGCGTGGACCAGATCCGCCTAGTCCAGGGCATCGACGAGCGTCTCGACACCAGCGCCGTCGCTGCTTTTTCCAAATGGGAGTTCCAGCCCGCCACCAAGAACGGCCAGCCGGTCGATCTCGAGGCCGTCGTCCAGATCCCCTTCCGCGTCGGCCCCCGCAAAAAGAACTAAGGTATTCTTTGCGTCTTTGCTTCCTTGGCGTCTTGGCGTGCGCTCTTGCCTGAGACCCCCCGCGCGCGACTATGCTACCCTGCCCTATCGAAGGAGGCTCGATTGAGCACGCATCCCCTCGACGGCCACGTGGCCGTCATCACCGGCGCCAGCAAAGGACTCGGCAAGCAGATGGCGCAATCCCTCGCCGAGGCCGGCGCCGCCGTGGCCCTGGTAGCCCGCAACCGCGAGCTGTTGAACGCCGTGAAGGCCGATATCTCCAAGAGCGGCGGGCGTGCCGAGCTGTTCGTGGCCGACGTGATCGACGAGACCGAGGTCACCGCCCTGGCCGAGCAGATCCGCATCCGCCTCGGCCCGCCCGACATTCTGATCAACAACGCCGGCATCAACATCCGCAAGCCCATTCACGAGTTCACGCTCGAAGAATGGAACCGCGTGATGCACACCAACCTCAACGGGCCGTTCCTCTGCACCCGGGCCCTCGTCCCAGGCATGATCGAGAAAAAGTGGGGCCGCATCATCAACATGACTTCCATCATGTCCCACGTCTCGCTCCCCGGCCGCGCGGCCTACAGCTCGAGCAAATTCGGCTTGCTTGGTATGACCAAGGCTCTCGCGCTGGAGCTTGCCCCGCACCACATCACCGTCAACGGCATCAGCCCCGGCCCCTTCGCCACCGAGATGAACACCCCGCTGATGGAAGACCCCGTGCGCAACGCCGAGTTCATTTCCAGGATCCCCCTCGGCCGCTGGGGCAAAGTCGAAGAGATCGGCGCGCTCGCCGTCTACCTCTGCTCCGAGGCGGCCGGCTTCATCACCGGCGCCGACATCCTCATCGACGGCGGCTGGACCGCCCAATAAAAGGCGACTCCGATGTCCCTTCCCACCCGCCGCTCCTGGGCCGAACCGTTCAAGATTAAGATGGTCGAGCCGGTTCGCATGACCAGCCGCGAGGACCGCGAGCGCGCCATCCGCCAGGCCGGCTACAACACTTTCCTGCTCCGCTCCGCCGACGTCTACATCGACCTGCTGACCGACAGCGGCACCTCCGCCATGAGCGACCGCCAGTGGGCCGGCATGATGCTGGGCGACGAGGCCTACGCCGGCAGCGCCAACTTCTTCCACCTGGAAGAGGCCATCCTGCGCTATTACGGCTATAAGTACATAATACCTACCCATCAAGGCCGCGGCGCCGAACACCTCATCTCGAAGATCCTCATCCGCCCGGGCCACGTGATCCCCGGCAACATGTACTTCACCACCACCCGCCTCCACCAGGAGCTGGCCGGCGGCCGTTTCGTCGACGTGATCATTCGCGAGGCCCACGACCCCGCATCCACCCACCCGTTCAAAGGCAACTTCGACCTGGAAAAGCTGGAGGACCTGATCCGCAAGGTGGGCGAGAAGAACATCCCCTACGTGAGCCTGGCCACCAGCGTGAACATGGCCGGCGGCCAGCCCATCTCCATGGCCAACCTGCGCGGCTTGCGTGAGCTGACGGCCAAATACGGAATCCGCATCATCCACGACGCCACGCGCGTCGCCGAGAACGCCTACTTCATCCAGCAACGCGAGCCCGGCTACGCCTCGCGCTCCACCGCCTCCATCATCCACGAGATCTGCTCTTACACCGACGGCGCCACCATGAGCGCCAAGAAGGACGCCCTGGTCAACATCGGCGGCTTCCTGGCCCTCAACGAGCCCGAGCTGTTCGAGGAGGCCCGCAACCTGGTCGTCGTCTACGAGGGTCTGCACACGTACGGCGGCCTCGCCGGACGCGACATGGAGGCCATGGCTATCGGCATCGCCGAATCGGTCGAGGATGACCACATCCGCGCCCGTGTCGGCCAGGTGCAGTACCTGGGCGAAAAGATGATGAGTTATGACGTGCCCATCGTGGTCCCCATCGGCGGCCACGGCGTGTTCGTCGACGCCAAGCGCTTCTTGCCTCACCTGACCCAGACTGTCTACCCGGCCCAGGCCCTGGCCGCCGCCGTCTACCTTGATTCCGGCGTTCGCACCATGGAGCGCGGCATCGTCTCCGCCGGCCGCGATAAAGAAACTGGCTGCGACCACACGCCCGAACTCGAGCTGGTCCGCTTCACCGTCCCCCGCCGCGTCTACACGCAGGCCCACATGGACGTCGTTGCCGAATCCGCCGCCTTCGTCTACGCCCAGCGAGACAAGATCCGCGGCCTGCGCATGACCTACGAACCCCGCTACCTGCGCTTCTTTCAGGCGCGTTTTGAGGAACTATGAAAATCATCCTTCCCTGTATCCTCCTCCTGCTGGCCAGCTCCCTGTTCGCCCGCGAGCCGCTTGCCCAGCGCATCGGCCACACCGACCCCTCCAAGTACCGCCGCGGCCGCTCCCACAGCGGGTCCGGTGAGATGGCCTGCATGACCCTGATGGATGCCCAGGCCCTGACTACCAACTTGCAGTTCATGCATCGCTGCCAGGTGATGCCCCACGGCGGCGTCGGCCACCACTACCACAACCAGATGGAAGAGATGTTCGTGATCTTCGACAACGAGGCCCAGTTCACCATCGACGGCCGCACCTCGCAGTTGCCAGGCCCAGCCGGCGCCCCCTGCCGCATGGGACGCTCCCACGCCATCTACAACCCCACCGATCGCCCTACCGAGTTCATGAACATCGCTGTGACCAGCGTCAAGGGCAAGTACGACGCCACCAACCTCGATGACGACCGCGTCGGCGTCCCCCTCGACCCCACGCCCGTCTTCATCACCATGCGTCTCGACCGCAAGCTGCTCCGCCCCCTCGAACGACTCCACGGCGGCGCAGGCACGGCCCTGTACCGCCGCGCCCTCCAGCCCGAGGTCTTCTTCACCAACTGGTCCTATGTAGATCACCTCCTGCTGCCCCCCGGCGCCTCCGACGGCCGCCACCGCCACGACGGCGTCGAAGAGGTCTACTACGTCATGAACGGCGAGGGTATGGCCGAGGTCAACAAAGAGACCGCCGCCATCAAGAAGGGCGACGCCGTCCCCGTGCTCCTCTCCGACGTCCATTCCTTCCGCAACACCGCCTCCGGGGACCTGGAGTTTATGATCGTAGGCGTCGCCCGCCAGAAAGGCGTGCTGGACACCACCGAGCTGAAATAGCACTGCAAGCCAGTAGGGCGACCCCCCGGGCCGCCTGGGCTGGCGACTCTTGGCTCTTGCCTCGTCTTTCTTCTCCCGGCGCCCCTTCCCTCCTTTGCGTCTTTGCCCGTGTGAATTCCATTCCCATCCGTTCCGATTGCATCTGCCTCGCGACGCCACGGCTGGGGTATCCTTCAGGTTGCGGCGGATCGCTTCACGGATTACTTCGAGAAGGAAGTTCTCCGGAAGCGCCCATACCTGAAAAAGGAGTGGTGCATCCGGGTCATAGAGAAACCGATTCGGTCGGAGCCCCAGGAGAGCAATCGTTATCGCTTTTGGGCGGAGGTGCCGGAACTGCAGGTGACCATCCACAACGCGTTCCCAGATCGGCGGTTCAAGCCATGAAACTGAACTATTATCCTGAAACGGATTCGTTGTACATCGATCTTTCGGAGCGAACGAGCGTCGAGAGCCGGGAGATTTCCGAGGGAGTGGTGCTTGACTACGACGCTGACGGCAATCTGGTTGGAATCGACATCGACAATGCCGGCGTGAAAGTCGACATCCAGAAGCTCACCGTGAGTAAACTCCCAGCCCCGGAGACCGCCCTGGCTAACCAGGGCATGCACCCGACCGCCCAAAAACCGGGCGGCGGGTGATGCCCGGGTCGTTCGACATCATGTCGGCCGGAACCTCCGCGAAAGCTACCCGGTGCGAAATCCCCCTGGCACTCCGAATCTTCACTGGCGCAGAATAGGTGGCCCCCCAGGCAGCAGCCGTCCCCCTTCCGGCTTCCGACCACTTTTGACTTTTGACTTTTGCCCTTTGACTTTTGACTTGCCTTTGGTCCCCGCCTACACCACGTGCTCCCGCAACCTCCGAAGCACCGACTCCGTCACCGCCGCCCAAACCTCCACCCCCGCCTCGCTATACCGCGTCTCCAGCACCTTGGCATGATCATGCAGAAACGAGATCTTGCCCCCCTCCTCCAGCCCGAAATGGAACCGCGCCTCCGACACCGGCTCGAGCGCGCTCGATTGATCGAGCGCCTGGAGCAACTCCGGAATCCCCTCTCCGGTCAGCGCCGATACCGCCGCCACCGCAAAGGACGGCCAGGCCGCTTTCTCCGCCTCGATCCACGCCGTGCGCTCGGGTTCCTCCAGCTTATCGATCTTGTTCAGCACCAGCATGTGCGGCCGGTCGTGCGCGCCGATCTCGTGCAGCACCTTCTCTACCTGGCAGGCCTGCTCGCGCCGGTGTGGCGATGAGAGGTCAAGCACGTGCAGGATCAGCGCCGCCTGCCGCACCTCCTCGAGCGTCGCCCGGAACGCCTGCACCAGCGTCGTGGGCAGCCCGCGGATGAACCCCACCGTGTCGGAAACGAGCACCTTGTGCCGCGACGGCAGTTCCAGGCTGCGCAGCGTCGGATCGAGCGTCGCAAACAGCCGCGCGCTCTCCAGCACCCCGGCTGAGGTCAGCGCATTAAACAGCGTCGATTTGCCCGCGTTGGTATACCCGGCGAGCGCGATCGTGTCCAGCGGTACGCCCACGCGCTGGCTGCGCTGCTGCCCGCGGCTCTCTCGCACCGCCTCCAGTTGCACCTGGATGTTCCGGATCCGCCGGGCGATGCGCCGCCGGTCGGTCTCCAGTTTCGTTTCCCCAGGTCCCCGCGTCCCGATTCCGCCGCCCAGCCGCGACATCTCCACGCCTCGTCCCGCCAGCCGCGGCAGCAGATAGTTCAACTGCGCCAGCTCCACCTGCAATTGCCCCTCCCGCGTTCGGGCGCGCCGGGCAAAAATGTCCAGGATCAACTGGGTCCGGTCGATGACCTTCACCCCCAGCTCCCGCTCCAGGTTCCGCTGCTGGGTGGGAGTCAGGTCGTGGTCAAACAACACCATCGCCGCCTCCAGCCCCGCCGCTCGCGAGCGCAGCTCTTCGGCCTTGCCCGAGCCGATCAGAGTGGCCGCTTCCGGCCTCTCCCGCGACTGCACCACGCGGTCCAGCACCTCGGCCCCGGCGCTGCGCGCCAGCTCGCCCAGCTCCTCCAGCGACTCCTCGACCGTGTAGGGCGGCTCGCCGCGGCAAGCCCCCTGCTTCCACTCCAGTCCAACCAGAATCGCTGTTTCCCGGCCCTGGTGATTTGCCGACGGGATGAGTTTATGCCTCCCTATTGCTCATTACCGGAGCGCGAAGGCGCCGGCGGCGGGGTCGCTGCTACCGCGGTGCCCACCCCGGGGGCCAGGGCGTGGGCCGAACGGAAGGTCACTACCGTCGAGATGGCGTGCTTGAAGATCAACTGCTCCTGGTTGTTGGTCTCCATCACCACCGAGTACTTGTCGAAGCTCTTGATCCTGCCCGAGAGCTTCACCCCGCTCAGCAGGTAGATCGTGA
>JACQDI010000541.1 GCA_016201195.1 Acidobacteriota bacterium
GCGTCCACCTCGACGCTTTCATAGCGGCCCAGGCGGTGGCGGAACAGGCGGAGGTTCCAACTCGGATACCAGCCGGCGTGCCGGATCCAGCGGCCGAGAAAGATCAGGCGCCGGTTCACATAGTAGCCGTCGGGGCCGCCGGTGCGGTTGACGGCCGCGTCGATCTCATCGGCCAGCTCGGGCGGGACACGCTCGTCGGCGTCGACGATGAGGACCCATTCATCGCCGAAGGGCAGGTGCGAGAGAGACCAGTTCTTCTTCTTCTCGCCGCCCTGGTAGTGGAACTGCACCACGCGCGCGCCGGCGGCTTCGGCCAGGCGGACGGTGGCATCGGTGGATTGCGAATCCACGACGAAAACCTCGTCGGCCCAGCACAGGGACTCCAGGCAGGCGGTGATGTTGAGCTCTTCGTTCTTGACGGGTACCAGCACGGAGACGGGGTACCGGGGTTGGGTCATGCCTGGGGCCCCGCCATAGCGGGCTGGCGGTGGAGGGCGGCGATCGCCAGGCAAGCCAGCAGCAGGATGGCCAGAGTCTCGTGACGGACCAGCAGGAACTCCACCAAGGGTACCCGATGGGCCACATCTCCCAGCTTCAGGTGCAGGAAGGTTGTACCGGGCACGGCGAACGGGGCCAGGGCGGCCGCCCAAGCCCACACCCAGGGGCTACGGTGGTGGGCCAAGTCGACTGCGGTCGCCAAAGGCACGGCCAGCAGCGCGGCATCATAGAAGCGATGGTACAGAGCCAGGCAAATGAAACAGGAAGCCAGGGTCCAATAGAATGCCCAGTTCACGGCGGTCGGCAATCCCGGCCCTGGGCGTCGGAAGCGAAACAGCGCATAGAGGAGCCCGGCCAGCACGCAGCCGGTGAGCAGCTCCGCCCAGCCTGGCCCCACCAAGCCATGAAACCAGGAGCGCAGGTTGAGCAGGTGGAAATGGGCGGGATTGGAGAAGCTCTCATCGCCGGGCATGCCCGGTCCGGTCTGGGCGGGGAGGTTGCGCAGGAGCGAGAGCAGCGTGTGCCGGATTCCCAAGCGCCAGAAGGCGGGGACAGCGGCCAGCACGCTTACCAGGGTCCCCACCGCCAGCAGACGCCACCGCGCGAGGATGAGCGCCAGAACGGCGCCGGGGATGCCAAAGGTCGGCTTGATCATGAGCAGGCCTAGGGCCAGGCCGCCCCAGCCAGCGGAGTTGCGTTGCAGGCACAGGAACAAGGCCGCGGTGAGTGCCGCCGTCAAGGGAGCCATGTTGCCCACGTGGAGGCTAGTGTGAACGGGGGCCAGAGCGAGGGCGCAGGCCAGAAACGCACCCCATTCCAGAGAGGTCCAGGTGGCGGAACAGAGTTGCCGGGACCAGTACAACAGGCCGGCGAAGCCGGCGCACTGCAACAGGAGCCAGACCCAGAGGGCCTCCCTCAAGGGCAAGAGACCGATGGGGGCAAAGATTAAGGAGCCGGGCGGATACACAAACGCTGCGCGGTTGAAGTCCCGCAGACTGTCGCGACGGAAAGCAGAGAGAGCGCCAGCAGTGGCGAGCAAGTCCGTAGGCTGGTAAGGGTCGCCTCCGCAGGCAAACGTTCGCAGCGCGATGTAGAAATAACCGCGAAAATCCAGGCTAAAATCCAGGCTGCCGTTGGGTACGGCCCGCCACGGTCCGCGGGCCAGGAAATAAACAGCCGCCAGAGCGAGCGCCAAGCCGAGCGTGACGCGTTTCCAAGGCGGGATGGGAGCTGAAACCAAGGGAGTTGACAATATGCCGACAAGGCGCACCGGGTTCGGCAGCCGCGCCGTTTGCGGAGGGCCTTTTCGAACCGCCGCCGGTCCCCGCCAAGCCCAGGCGTGTCCTTACGCTACAGAGACTTGCCGGCGGCGGCCGCGGCCGCCTCGAGCAGCTCTTCGAAGTGCCGGCGCCAACTGAAGCATTGGACTCGCAGCCGGCCGGCGGCCCGCAGCCGTTCGCGGAGCGATTCGTCGCCCATCAGGGTCCGGCAACGCTCGGCCAGCTCGGCCGGATCGAGGGGAGAAAAGAACAAAGCGGCGTCCCCGGCCACTTCCCGGTGAACGGCGATGTCGGAGGCGATGACGGGCACGTCCAGGGCCATCGCCTCCACGACGGTGTGGCTGAAAGACTCAGTATAGGCAGGGCATATAACGGCGTGGACCGACCGGTAGAGACGCGGCAGGTCATCATAGCCGACCGCGCCGAGGGCGGTCACCCGGTCGCGGATGCCCAGCTCGTCCAGGAGCCGGGAGGCGCGGGTGGTGTCGTATCCGCCCAAGCGCAGGCCGGGCCGCAATTGGGTGGTCAGCAGGAGGTGGAAGGGGCCGCCGCCGGGCGCGTCGCGCAACCTGGCGAAGGCCCGCAGGACGGTTTCGAAGTTGCGGAAGTAGTTGTAGTGGCTGACCACCAGGAACCGGAAGGGCGGGCCGCGGGGCGACGGCGAGGCGGAATCGGAGGCGAGGGCCGGCCAAGGCGTGAACCCGTGGTGAACGGTCCGCAGCGACCCCAGGTGATTCCCGGCCGTAGCCCGCATCATGTCTCCCATAGCCCGGGTGGGGGTAATGGTTAACCGCGCCGCCCGGGTCGACCAGATCGCCAGGCGCGTCATAGCCAGGTGGCGAAGCGCCCAGAGGTAGTGCCGCCTCTCGAGCAGGTCTTCCAGAAAGTGGGGCGTAAAGTAGAGCGGGTTGCGGCTCAACAACACCACCGGAACGGAAGACCGCAGCGGGCAGAAATTCCCCACGCACACGAGCACGGAGGCTCCCCAGCGGGCTGCCTGGCGGGGCAGCCACCGCTGCTCCCAGAGCAGGCGTGCGGCGTAGTGGCGCTCGGCCCAGCGCGCCGTTTGGAGGTGGAAGTTGGCGGGCAACCCGGCCAAGCCAGCGGCGGCGGCCTCCGGAACAAATAATAGGTACTCATGGGCGCCCAGAGATGGCAGGGTGCGCGCCAGGTTGAGCAGATAGGTGCGACCGCCGCCGGCGGTGGCCGCAATGGCGTCGATGGCGATCCTCATGAAGCGGAAGGAACGGAGAGGCTGGGGGCGGCCACGGCCGCTTCGAGGGCGCGGTGAATGCCGGCGAGCGCCTGGGGGTAACTCCACTCCGCGATGCGGCGCGCCGATTGCAATCCCATCCGCAGCCGCTCGTCCTCGCCCAGCCGAGCGAACCGCAACAGGCACGCGGCCACGGAGCCGGCGTCCTTCTCATCGAAGGAGAAGCCGTTGCCGCCTTCTTCGAGCAGGTCGGGCAGGCAGCCGGTACTGCGGGAGATCAGCACGGGCAACTGCGAGGCCATGGCCTCGTTCACGACCAGCCCCCAGGGTTCGTCGAGCGACGGCAGGACCAGAGCGTCGGCCAGGCCGTAGAACCGGGGAAGCTCGCTTTGGGGCTGAAATCCGAACTGGAACACGTTGGAGAGACCGAGCTCGCGGATCAAGCGGTTCAGGCGCGGCTTCTCCGGCCCGTCGCCGACCAGGACGAGGGACAGGGCGGGGCCACCCTGGCGACCGCAGTCGGTCAATGCTCGCAGCAGCAGGGCCAGGTTTTTCTCCGGCGCGAATCTTCCCGCGTAGAGCAGCAGCGGGCCGTCGGGCAGGCCGAGAGCGCGCCGCTGAGCTGCTTTCTCGCGTCGCCACTTCTCCGACTCGGTGGCAAAGTATTCGTTATCCACAGCCAGCGGGGAGCGAAACTGGCGGCCGGGCTCGACGCCGTAGTGGCTCCAGAATTTTTCGTTCAACGAGCCGATGCTCAACACGCCCGCCGCATGACGGCAAAAATAGCGCAGGCAGGCCTGTTTGAAGGAGCCCAAGGCTCCGCGCGCGCCCAGCCGGTGGGAGTTGGAATCGGCCCACAGAAGGTAGGGAACGCGGTTTCGAATGGCCCACCGCATCGCCTGCATTTGGGACAGATAGCTGTAGCCATAAATCAGCAGGCAGTGCGGGGAGAACCGTCGCAGATGCGGGGTCAAGCCGCGATTGAGGACCCCGACGAGGGGAACAGGATAGAGGAACTCGGGGGTCAGGCATGTCAGCTTGATCGACTCGTAGGAACTGGTAAAACCGGTCCAGCCGCGGAGCGAATCCCGCGACTGGATGTAGAAGACACGCAAGGACAGGCCGGCGGTCCGGCTGAGGCTTCGATAGAGCGGTTCTCGATAAGGAGTCGGGACCAGATTGACAACGGCGACCCGCATGAGGTCAGCGGCCGGCTGGGGCCATGCTTTCGAGGGGGGGAGACATGGAACGCGACGCCGTTTCGACCGCAGCAGGCTGGAACCGGCTCATCATGGCATTGAGGAAGAAACACTGGATCCAGAAGTAGGTGCAAGGGAAGCTGCCGGGGGCCATCAACCAACCTTCAAAAGCGGCGCTGACCACCAGCGCCACGGTCGAGCCATAGACGCCCGTGAGCCAGATGTCCTTGACCCTCCACACGAACCGCCCGGCCCGTAACAGCAGAAGCAAGATAGCCAGGAACAGGGGGGCCGAGCCTAATACACCAACCTGGCTCAAGGTGCCCCAGAAACTGCTGCCGGTCTCAGCCGCCCGGACGGAGCGGACATCCAGCGACCATTGGGCTTCGGCTCGGTTGGTTACGCCGAAGCCCAGGCCCATCCAGGGGTTCTCGAGAAAGGACCGGCGCGAAGCCTCCCACGGTCCCATGCGGCTCCGGAACAGGTCGACCTGGTCCTTGCCCTTGTACTTGTAGAGGTATTGGCGGGTCAGCCGGGGAATGAGGTCGGGCTGGGCCACGGACTCGACCGTGATCACAAGGGTCCCCAGCAGAACGACTGCCGCGACGCGGCGGTCGGCATGAACTACGGAGAGCACCGCCAGCGCCAGGAGTGTTCCTACCAGGGCGGCGCGGGAGCCGCTCAACAACATCGTGTAGCCGACCAGGAGCACGGCGAGGCTGAGAGCCAGGCGCGAGGGAGCGAAATGCCGGTATCGCCGGAAGAGCGGACAGATCATCCAGGGCAGCACGAAGGCCACCAGGGTTCCCCAGACATTGGGGTTGCCCAGGGCTCCGGCGATCTGGCGACTGGTTCCGAACAGGTAACTCGGGGCGGCGACAGCGATGTAGGCCAGGGAATAGGCGAGCAGGCCATAGAGGAAGCGGCGTGGGGAGGTGGGCCCGTGCGTTTCCACCAGGTGGGCGCCGACCCGAGCGGCGATGAAGAACAGCCCGGTCAAGGCGGCCAGCTTCAACGCGGTAAAGGTCAGGTTCACCGTGGTCAGCATGGTGGCGGCGGAAAGGAGCCAAAAGAGCAGCATCAGGTACGAAAACTGGGTGAACGGGCTGCCGCGGCCGCCCCGGTGGCGAAGAAAGAAACGCAACGAGAAGACCAGGGCGGCCAGCAGCAGAAAGGCCCACCGCGCGGACTGAAATACGCCGCTGAGGCTGGTGGCGGACGCCGCCACAAAAGCGCAGGCCAGGGCGCCCAGGGCATACTCGATGGGAGCGATCAGGATGGCGGCGAGCAACGCCAACGGCGCCAGGACTATACCCCATGAGGGAAGGAAATAGACTTGTGACGATAGAAAGGCCATGCCCGCGTAAAACGCCACCAGGGGGACAGCCGTGGCCAGATTGTAGGAGGGTTGGTCGGCGGCAAACGGATCCCGATGCGCCGGAATCATCTGGAGGCGCTCCTTTCTGCGTCGGCCGGAACGGCTTCCGCCGGCCGCACAGCGGGCGACGGGCGCTCGGGGCGCAAGGCGGCCGGAGAAAGCTGGGCCAAGGTCAGGAGCCAGGCGGCCATCACCGCCGGGATTTGGAAGTGGAAGTCGAACCAACTATGGGCCAGGACGGCAAGCAGGGGCAGCACCCGGGAAAGCCAGACCTGCTGCGGCCAACGCCGCGAGAGCAGCAGCCACAGCGTCCAGGCTAACACGGCGAGGCCGACGACTCCCCATTCCATGGCGAACTGGATGGGGTCGTTATGGGCGTGGGGCCAGAACAGACCGAGATCGACGGGGGCTGCCGAGGGGTACACCTGGTCGAACGTGCCCGCGCCGTATCCGGTCCAGGGCCGGCTCAGAAACAGCCGCCAAGTGGCCTTGGCGACGTTCCAACGCGTCGAGTACGGTTGCTGTTCCTGAAAGCGATCGAGCATCGCCCCGGTGCCGGCCACCGAGAAGGTGAGGATCACCGCCGCTGCCACACCGGCGATGGGAAGCCACACTCGGAGGCGTCTTCGGGCGAGGTGGGAGCGGTCCGGCCGCAGGGCGGCGACGACCAAAACAACGACGGTCTCCACTGCCCCCACCGCCGTGCCGGCCCGCGATCCGCAGACGACAATCGCTCCCAGCATCAAGCTCACTGCGACGATATAGAGAAACCTCTGCTCGGAGGGCCGCAGGGCCAGCAGCAGGGTCGCCGGCACGATGAGTTCTATCAAGGCGGAGAAATGGTTGCGGTTTGGGAAAGGACCAAACACTCTCGCTCCCGGCGTCGGAATGGACCAATAGATGGCCCCCGGCGAGGTGAAGTACTGCACCAGCCCGAACACGCACAGGGCGAATCCAAACCACACCAGCGCGGTGCGGAAACGCGAACGGATGGAGTCATCGCTAAACACCTGGGTGGCGATGGCGAACAGCAGCCACAGGGCCAGCCACTTCAAGGCCTCGACCTGGGTGCGGTAGCGATAGACCGACCAGCCCAGAGCGTATTGCGCCAGGGTCCACAAAGCGAGCACGGCCCAGGGCAGGTAGAAGGGGCTCCAGACCAGTTGCAGGCGGCCCATCGCCAGGCGAACCGTCCACAGAGCCGCCAGTATGAAGACCCCTACTTCCAGGATGGTCAGCGCCCAGAGATCAACTGCACCAAAGGCTAAAACCGAGAAGGCGAACAGGAGAAAGACGGCGCCCGCCGACAGCAAGCGAAAGCGATAAGGGGTCATGGCCGGGCCTCGGCGGACCGGAGAACCGGTAACAGTTCAACCTCGGACAGCGAGACCGAGCCCTGGGTGCGCGTAGTACCCGGTGAGCGGCGATAAGCGAACAGGAGGCGGATCAGCCGGGTTCGCGGGCCGGTCCGAAACGTGAGCTGTCCCGGTTGCCAGTCTTCCTCGGCGGCAGCAAGGGGCTCTCCGGTTGCCAGCTTCGCGGAGGCGGTGAGGTCGTCAACCGTCCAGAACAGCCCGGTATTACCGGGCAGGCCCGCGGTCTTGTAGCGAAAACGAAGCTGATACGAGCGTCCTTCCAGGGCGGGAGCCAGTTGGGCGAGCAACTCGGTCGATTCGGGGTGCGTGCCGCTCAAACGGATGCGCAGGTGGGGATCGGCGCTGCGGGTTCGGACGTCGCTGGCCACTCCCTGCACGTCGGCCAACTTCCAATCGAAGCCGCGCCCGGACGGCGCCAGGAGAAATCTCCCGTTGGTCAGCAAGCGTCCTTGCAAAGGGTCGAGCGGAGGGTAGGGCAGCAGGCCGGCCTGGGAGAGCCGGTTCCAGACAGCAAGGGCTTCCACAGCCTGGCGCGACCCAAGCAGTTCCTCGAGGTAAGCGAGGGCGAGGCCGCGGTCGGCGATTGCCGGACGGGCGGCCATTCGCTCCCAGATGCCGGCCATCGCCGAGGTCCGGCCAGAGCTGATCAGGAACGCGGCGTAGCTGCGGTTGATGTCGGGCACGTCAGGAATGGCCTTGTTTAGGATCTGGGCGGGGTCAGAGGAGGCGCGCCAGCAGAGATCGAAGGCTGCCGACAAGTCCGCGCGGCGACTGGAGATGCCGTCGTGGATCGCGCTCCAGAATGGCTCGCCGCCTCCCTGGCGGAGGTAGAAGTTGGCCTGAGCCCAACGCGGGGCAAATGTGCGGTCCACGCGGGCCGCTTCCAGCAGGCATTGCTCCGCTCGCCGCGCGTCGCCTTCCACCTCCCAGTGCAAGCCCAGCCCGATCCAGGCGGCGGCATCGTAACGGTTTAACTCCACCGCACGGGCGAAGGCCTTCGCCGCGGCAGTCGAGTCCCCGTTCCGCTCCAGTTGCAAGCCGAGCTGGGCCCAAGCGGAGGCATTGGCGGGGGCCAAAGCCAGCGCCCGGCGCAGGCCCTCTTCGGTGCCCGTTTCGGCGAGCCGCTCCGCCCAGAAGCTGCGCACGGAGGTGAAAGCCGCCAGAGCCAGCAGCGCCAGCACGAACACGGCTGTTACCAGCCGAAGGCCGCGAGAAGGTGAGAGAGACAGAGTCGACACAGTCAGGGACCGATGGCGTGTACCGGAACGCGATCAGTCCTGTTCGGGCTTACTGGAATGCTTGCCAGAATAATAGTAGCTGGAGTAGTAACCGCCGTATCCGGGAGTATCGGGCAGGCTGACGCGGTTGAGCACCAATCCGAGGACATTGGCGCGCACCCGCCGCAGCTGCCGCAGCACCGCGGCCACCGCATCCCGCGAGGTTTCCCCGGCCCGGGTCACCAGCACCACGCCATCGGCCATGGTGCTGACAATGGTCGCGTCGGCGCAGACGAGCATCGGAGCTGAGTCAATCACGGTGTAGCGGTACTCCTGGCGAATGGTCGCCAGCACTCGGGCCATGTGCATGGTCAGCAGCTCGCCGGAGAACCGCGGGGCGGGGCCGGCCGGCAACACCATCAGGTTGGGGGAGTGGCCGCTGGGCAGAATGGACTCAGCCAGCGTGCTCTGGCCTTCGAGGACCGTGGAAAGTCCCAGGCGATTGGGGAGTCCCAAGATGCTGTGGATGGTGGGGCGGCGTAAATCAGAGTCGATGAGCAGCACGCGGTCGCCGTTCTGCAACTGCTGCGCCAGGGCCAGAGCCAGACCGGTGGACATGGTGCTTTTTCCCTCCGACGGCACGGCGCTGGCGACCAGAACCATCCTCAGATCCTGGGCGGGAGCGGAGAGCAGCAGGCTGGTGCGGAGCATGCTGAAAGCCTCGGTAAATGGCGTGCCGGACTTGACGAGTTCGGTCGATTCGACAGGCGCGGCGGAGATCCCCAGCAGCAGAGCAGGAGCTTTCTTGCCAACCGCGCGCGGCACGTTGGCCAGCACCGGCAGTTGCAGCCATTGTTCGACCTGCTCGCCGGATCGCAAGGTGCGGTCCAAGAAGTCGGCGGCCAGGGCCAGCCCCACGGCGAGGCCGGTGGAGAGCAACAGGGCCAGCGTCACGTTCAGGGGGATGTTGGGCCAAACGGGGGCGCCGGGCGGCGTGGCCAGGCTGGCTAGGCGCAGGTTGGTCGCCTTGATACTGGCGTTGATGCTGGCCTCGTTGATTTTTTTCAACA
>JACQDI010000542.1 GCA_016201195.1 Acidobacteriota bacterium
GTCTTTACGCTCGGGTACCCCAAGGAATCGGACATGTACCGGATGGATGCCGAAGGCAAACCGCTGGTCCTGTACCGGCCTACCAATCTGGCGATCGCGCCGAACGGTGACATCTACGTCGGCGACGGCTACGGCTCGAGCTACATCAACCAGTACAACCGTAAGGGTGAGTTCATCCGCACCTTTGGCGGGAAGGGTTCCGGGCCGGGAGAACTGAGTTGCCCGCACGGGATCACGATGGATACACGGGGCTCCGAGCCGCTTCTGTTGGTTGCCGATCGCGCCAACAATCGCTTGCAGTATTTTTCGCTGGGCGGCAAGCACCTGAAGTTCGTGACCGGCGTGAACCTGCCGTGTCATTTCCACGAGCGCCAGGGGGTGATGGTGATCCCGGACCTGGCGGCCCGCGTGACGCTGATCGATCGGCACAACAATGTCATCCAGCATATGGGTGAAGGCCCGCGGAACTACCGCGAGGTCCGCACCAAGTCGCGCGATCAGTTCGAGCCGGGCAAGTTCATCTGCCCGCACGGCGCCTGCTTCGATCACGAGGGCAACATCTTCGTGGTGGAGTGGGTGGAGATCGGTCGCGTCACCAAGCTGAGGAAGGTGTAGAAAAGCGCACGCAAAGACGCAAAGGAGGCAAAGGCGCAAAGAAAACGCTTTGCTTCTTGGCGCGCACTTTTGGAGTTTACTCCACGGTGACGCTCTTGGCGAGGTTGCGCGGCTGGTCTACGTCGCAGCCGCGGCGCACGGCGATGTGGTAGGCGAGCAGTTGCAGGGGCACCACCTCCAGGATAGGCAGCAGCAGTTCCTCAGCCGGTGGCAGCTCGATCATGTGGTCCACCGCCTCGCGCACCTCGCGATCCTTACGATTGGCGAGGGCGATGACCATGCCTTCCCGCGCCTTGACTTCCTTGAGGTTGGAGAGGGTCTTCTCGTACTGCACCCGGCTTTCGGGCCGGTTGGGGTCGTGGGTGGCGAGCACGACCACGGGAAGATCCTCGTCGATCAGGGCGTTGGGCCCGTGCTTCATCTCGCCGGCCGGGTAGCCCTCGGCGTGGATGTAGGAGATTTCCTTCAGCTTCAGCGCCCCTTCGAGGGCGATCGGGTAATGGATGCCGCGGCCGAGGAACAGAAAATCGGTCGCCCGGAACAGCTTCCGCGACAGTTCCTCGACAAAGCCGTCTCCCCCGAGCACCTCTTCAAGCTTGGCGGGGATCTGGAGCAACTCGTGCACCAGGCAGCGCGACACCTCCGGGGAGAGTGTGCCCCGCGACTGGCCCAAATGCATGGACATGATGAACAGGGCCGTCAACTGGCAGGTGAAGGTCTTGGTGGAGGCGACGCCGATCTCGGGGCCGGCATGAGTATAGATAGTTCCCATGGCCTCCAGGGTGACCATGGAGCCGACCACGTTGCAGATGGCCAGGGTCTTGGACTGTTTCTGCTTGGCCTCGCGCTGGGCGGCCAGGGTATCGGCCGTCTCGCCCGACTGCGAGATGACCACGGTCAGAGTATCGGGCGGGATGATCGGGTCGCGATAGCGGAACTCGCTGCCGTAATCGACCTCCACCGGAATGCGCGCCAGCCGCTCGAACATGAACTTGCCGGCCACCGCCGCGTGCCAGGAGGTGCCGCAGGCGACGATCTTCACCTGCCGGAAGTTGGCGAACTCGGCCGGGGTGATGTCCATCTCGTCGAGGTACACTTGGCCCGATTCGCGGCTCACGCGGCCGATGGTGGTGTCGCGCACGGCGCGCGGCTGCTCAAAGATCTCCTTGAGCATGAAATGCTTGTAGCCGCCCTTCTCGGCCATGATGGGGTCCCAGAGGATGTGCTGGACCTGCCGGTTCACCGGGCGCCCCTCGAAATCGGTGAGCAGCACGCCTTCGGGGGTGAGCACGGCCATGTCGCCGTCAACCAGGAAGAAAATGTCCCGTGTGTGGTGCAAGATGGCCGAGACGTCGGAGGCCACGAAATACTCGTTGTCGCCCAGGCCGATCACCGCCGGCGGGCCGGAGCGCGCGGCCACGATCTTGTCGGGGTCGCGGCGGGAGATGATGGCCAGGGCGAAGACGCCGCCCAGCTCCTTGAGCGCCGCCCGCGTGGCGGTTTCCAGGCTGGATGCGCCGTTGTAGTGCTTCTCGATCAGGTGGGCGATCACCTCGGTGTCGGTCTCGGTGACGAAGCGGTGGCCCTCGGCGCTGAGCTGCTTCTTCAGGGCCAGGAAGTTCTCAATAATACCGTTGTGCACCACCACGATGTCGCCGCTGCAGTCCCGGTGCGGGTGGGCGTTCTCCTCGGTGGGCCGGCCATGGGTGGCCCAACGGGTGTGGCCGATCCCGTAAGTGCCGTCCACGGGGCTGAGGCGGATGGCTTCCTCCAGGTTGCGCAGTTTACCCTGGGAGCGGCGGACCAGCAACCCGTCGTGCTCGCCGGCCACGGCGATGCCCGCCGAGTCATAGCCGCGGTACTCCAGGCGGCGCAGGCCGTCCAGGATAATGGGCACGACCTTGCGTGGGCCGACGTATCCGACAATGCCGCACATATTCAGCGCTCAGCGGTCAGCTTCCGGCCTTCCGCTTTCCTCCAGGTCGCAGGTGAACTCTTCGATGACCGGGTTGGTCAGCACTTCGCGGGCGATCTTCTCGACCTGCTCGGCGGTGGCGCCGTTCTCCAGCTCGATTTCGAAGTATTTTCCTTGCCGCACGTCCCGGATCCCCGAGTAGCCCATGGACGCCAGGGAGCGACAGATGGTCTGGCCCTGTGGGTCGAGGACCGTTTTCTTGAGTGCTACGTGAACCAATGCTTTCATAAGATGGTCGTGGATCTACAATCCGATTTTATCGCTATTTCCCGATACAAAACGTGGAGAAAATTTTATCGAGAATATCTTCTACCGTTGTGGCTCCGGTAATGGTATCGACCGCCCGCAGGGCGCTGTATAGGTCGAGCATCAGCATTTCGTGGGGGATGCGGGCGTGGATGGCCTCGCGCGCGCGGTCGAGCGCGGCGAGGGCCTCACGCAGGAGTTGCTCGTGGCGGAGGCTGGTGATGAAGCCGGTCTCCTCGCCTTCGAGGTGCGGAACGGCCGCATCGTAGATGGCCTGGCGCAGCCGGTCGATGCCTTCTCCGGTGACGGCCGAGACCGGCATCGCGCCGGGCAGCTCGGTGACCGTCGGCAGATCGCACTTGTTGGCGACGAGCAGCCGCCTGCCGAGGGCCTGGGTTCGGGCCAGCACCTCCTCATCGAGCGGCTCGAGTGGCTGGGAAGCATCCACCACCACGAGCGTGAGGTCGGAATCAGCCAACGCTTCATAGCTCTTCTGCACCCCGAGCGACTCAACCCGATCGGCGGTCGAGCGGATGCCGGCCGTATCCACCAGCTTCACCGGTATTCCATGAATGGAACATGTTTCCGAGACCAAGTCGCGGGTGGTGCCGGGAATCTCGGTGACGATGGCCCGCTCCTGCTCGAGCAGGCGGTTGAACAGGCTCGACTTGCCCACGTTGGGACGGCCCAGGATGGCCAGCGTCAGGCCCGAGGAAACCAGTTTCCCGAACTGGAAACTGCGGGCGAGCTGCTCGACCCCGGCGGCGATCGGCTCCAGGCGCCGCAACAGCTCGGCGTCCGGGGCGATGCTCACATCATCCTCGGCGAAATCGATTCCCGCTTCGAGCAGCGCGACCAACTCCAGTAGTTGGGACTTGAGCGGAGCGAGGCGCCGGGAAACGGCGCCGTCGGCCTGCTGGGCGGCGACGCGGGCCTGGTAGAGGGTCGTGGACTCGATCAGATCCCGAACGGCTTCGGCCTGCGCCAGATCAATGCGGCCGTTGAGGAAGGCCCGCAGGGTGAACTCGCCCGGCTCGGCCAGGCGCGCCCCGCACCGCAGTGCCCGCTCCACCGCATGCCGCAGCACGATCGGTGAGCCGTGGCAGGAAATCTCCACCACGTCTTCGGCGGTGTAGGATCGCGGTCGGGCGAAGTAGGTCACTACGACTTGGTCTAAGGTGTGGCCCTCGTCGTCGACCAGCTCGCCGAGCGAAGCCCGCCAGGGTTCCCAGGGCGGGATTGAGCGGAGCAGCTTTGCGGCCACCAGGCAGGCGTCGGTTCCCGACAGGCGCAAGATCCCCAAGCCTCCCCGGCC
This sequence comes from Acidobacteriota bacterium, assembly GCA_016201195.1. Taxonomy (GTDB): domain Bacteria; phylum Acidobacteriota; class Terriglobia; order Bryobacterales; family JACQDG01; genus JACQDI01. Next base: position 4,152 of record JACQDI010000542.1, read on the forward strand.
GGGCGGCGTGCTGATGGCTACGATGGTGTCTTCCGGGCTCAAAGAAGATCGTCCCCCCAGAGGCGGCGCAGGAAGCCCTCGACGGGCAGGACTTCGATACCATCCTCCCTGCGCCACGGCTTCGGCTCGTGGCTGACGAGAATTTGACCCCGGAGGGGCGCTTCCTCTCGCAGGGCCCGGAGACCCTTCATCATGCGGTCAGTCACGTGAGGGCTACCAGGATATAACCCTGCA
>JACQDI010000543.1 GCA_016201195.1 Acidobacteriota bacterium
AAGCGGCATTGGGCTGAAGCCCGCCCCACCGGGGGCACTGGCAGGTAGGTGAGGTATGGCATACACCGCCAATGGCACTCCGTGTTCGTCGACAACCGCGGAACCGAGCGCCGCGATTCGCCGAAACTCCGCGGCCGAGCGCGTCCGCACCGCCTGCTCGAGCCGCGCCAGCTCCGGTACTGCCGCGCGCCCCTCCCACGCCAACACGACCCTGCCTGCACGGATGACGCCCCGAAACGCTACCTGTTGCTCCGGGGTCTGGCCCAGCCGGTGAGGCTCGATGGCCGCGAGCAGGGCCCGGCGGGCATCTTCCACCCGCCGCTCCTGGGCCTCGCGGGCGCGGCGTGTCGCCAGTTGCTGCTCCCGGTCGAGCAGCCGGAGCATCAGCAGCGTCAACGCCACGCACGGCGTCAGGACCGCCGCCGCCAGCCACACGATATGCCGGGAAGCAAGCCTCATCAGGGAGTCGCGTCATTCCCGATTGTAACCGCCGCCCCGCCGGCGATTGTCACGCTTCTGTCATACGCCGTCCGTTCTATCGCGGCAGCGGCTCGGCGCCTGGATTCAGAATGGCAAGATGACGGTCAGTCTGGCTGTGAGTGTTGCAGACCTGCCCACGAGTATCCACTGTGACCACGTGGAGGACCTTCGCGTCGCGGTCCACGGTGAACAGGATTCGCCACCCGCCGACGCGGGACTTGCGCACGCCAGCGCGTTTGGTGAGCGGAGCCGAGAGGCGGGGATCGAAGGGGTCTTCGGCGAGTTGCACGAAGCGGGCGTGAAGGCGTTGCTCCGTCGGACGATCAGGTTCTGGATCGTCTCACGGACGAGGTCCTCCTCGCCCACTTCGAGCGGGCCACTCGCCAGCCTCCGCGCCACGTGGCGGGACAAGTATGCTATGAACGCCCTGGAAAGCAGCATTTTCCCGTGAGATTTAGTGTAGCAGATCAGGAACGAGGCAGGCCGAGGGATCATCCATAAATCACAAATCGCACCACGACCCCCTTCATCGCAGCGCGGCGATCAAGGTTCCAGTCTGCCGCAATAGATTCAGCCGCGCCTTGTCGGTGGTGGTTTGCGCGTCGTAAAACGCTTCCCACTTCTGCGCCTCGGTAACCCGCGCCTGCTCGACCTCGCTCAGGGGCACGCGTCCTTCGTCGAATTTGGCCAGGGTCACAGAAAGCGTCTCGCGGGCGAGGTCCAGCTCCAGGCGGGCCAGGTCGCGGGCCTGCTCACCCTGGCGGACTTCACTATAGAGGCGCCGGGTCTCCAGCGCGATGCCGGAGCGCGCGGCGGCCAGCCGCAGGTTGGCCTGGGCGATCTCGGTCCCCACCTGGGCCATGCGCGCCGCGACCAGACCGCCGTTCAAGATCGGCACCTGGATCGACGCTCCGAGCTGCCCGTTGTGCCGCTGGAAGGTCTTGAAGAAATCCTCGTAATTGTTGTAGCGGCCCAGCAGCGCATATTGCGCCACCAGGTCCACGTGCGGATAGCGCGCCGCCTTTTCCGCATCCAGTTGATACCGCTTGGCCCGATGGATGGCCTCCAGCCGCCGGATCTCCTTGCTGTTGCCCAGCGCATCCGCCACCGCCGCGTCTTCGCTCGGCGGCAAGGGCGTTTGGGAGGGAAGCTGGGTCTCGACCGGCGCCAGGCGCACCTGGTCCCCCAGCGCCAGATCGCTGCGTAAGGTCTCCTCGAGCAGCTCGGCGTTGGACCTGAGGCTCCCGAGCTGGGTGCGCGCCCGGGCCGTCTGCACCCGCGCGCGCGTCAGCTCGAGCGGAATCTCGCGGCCGGCCTTGACCCGCTCCTCGACCAGGCCCTCCATGCGCACCAGCATCTCCACCTGGCGGCTGGCGGAAACCAGAGCGCGGGTGGCCCGCTCGAAATCCAGGTAATTGGCGGCCACTTGGTAGGCGATCTCCTCCGATTTGGCGCTCGTCGACTGTCCGGCCGCGTGCGCCATCTCCCCAGCCTCCTTCACCCGGAACGATTGCGCGCGGTTGTAAATGTACCGCGACGCGTAGGCCTGCATGATGGAGGGCGCCGAGCCCTCGATTGACAGCGGAAAGCCATTGCCCTTGGCCAGCCCGGACCCCACCGCGATGCGGGTCACGAACGGGGCGTTGGCTTCGCGGATCGCCTGCCGCGCCTTCTGCTCATCCAGGCGCGCCAGCAAGTAGTCGGGGTTCTGCTTGAGGGCCAGGTCCACGGCCTCCTGCAAGGTCATCGGCCTTTTTTCCTGAGCAAAGGCGAGGCAAGAGGCAAACTGCAAAAGGCAAAACACGAAAAACAAGGAAGGGCGCATTTTTTTACTCATATCGCAAAGCGTCAGTCGGGTTGAGACGAGCGGCGCGGGAGGCGGGAAGCATGCCGAACACCACGCCCACGGAGCACGACACCAGCAGCGCGGCGGCGATGGAGAGGGCGGAGATGGGGATTTCGATCCCGCGCAAGAAGCGGCGCGCCACGATCGGCGCCGCCACCCCCAGCACGATGCCCACCACCCCGCCGAGGAAGCTGATGCTCGCCGCTTCGAGCAGGAACTGGAAGCGGATCCGGCTGCGCGTAGCCCCCACCGCCATGCGGATGCCGATCTCGCGCGTCCGCTCGGTCACCGTCACCAACATGATATTCATGATGAAGATGCCGCTGATGGTGAGCGCGATGGCCGAAACCAGGAACAGGACCAGGGTCAGCGCTGAGGAGATCTGCCGCGCGGTGCTAAACAGGCTGGCCAGGTTGTTCACCGTGTAGAGCGAACCCGGCCGGTGGCGGCTGATCAGGATCTGCCGCACCAGGCGCGTGCAGGGCTCCACGTCGGCCGCTGAGCGCACCGAGACGTAGAGGGGATCGACGCGCTGCCGTTGGCTGAAATACTTCATCACGGTGATGGGGATCAGGATGGACTCTCCGGAGATCTCCGACTGGCCGAAGGTCGGGATGCCTTCGCGGAACACCCCGATGATGGCGAACCGGATGCCGTGCACCTTGACCACGCCGCCGATGGCGCTCTGGGGAGCGCCAAAGAGGCGGCGGGCGAGGTCCTCGGTGAGCAGACAGACCTTCTCCCGGCTGCGCTGTTCCTCCTCGTCGAAGAAGCGGCCGGCGAGGATGGTGAGATGCCGCACGATGCGGTAATCGGCGTCGGAACCGATGACGGCAACTTCCTTGTCGCGGCCGTCCAGGATCATCCGGTCGTAGTTCTTGATGACGCCGGCGACGCCGGTAGCGCGGCCGCCGAGCTCGAGCCGGACGGCGTCGACGTCCTCGGGGGTGATGTTGTCGCTCTGCTGCCCTCCGGTCACGCTGCCGCCGGGCTCGTAGTAGGCGTAGATCAGGTTGGAACCCACGCCTTCGATAAGGCGCAGCACGAAGACACGCCCGGTGAGGGCGACGGTGGCCACGATCACCACCGAGGCGTTCCCGATGACCATGCCCAGCCCGGTGAGGCCGGCCCGCAGCTTGTGAGCCCACAGCGCGGTCAGGGCGAAGCGAATGGCGTCCAGGAGCATGGCAAGACGGCGCGCGCTCAAAGCTTCCTGAGCAGAGCCTGCACCTCCGAAGGGGGCGGATCGTCAGCGCCGCGAGGCGAGCGCAGATACTGCTCGAGCAGCTCGCGGGCCCTTTGCGGGTTCCGCTTGGAAGAGGCCAGTTGCTGGCCGCGGGCGAACAGGTATTCGGGGGACTGGGAGTCGCGCTTCGCGGCCTGGTCGAACAGGGCGTCGGCCTCGGCATGGCGGCCCCGCTCGTTCAGGAAGGAGGCCAGGTCGAGCAGCCGTCCCAGCTTGGCGGGCTCGAGCTCCAGCGCCTGCCGGTACTCGCGCTCGGCCCCGGCGTAGTCTTTGCGCTTGGCAAGCAGCAGCGCCTGGGCGCGGTGTCCCTCGGCCGCGCTGATCTTTGCCAGGCGCGCCGCGATCCCGCGGGCCTTGTCTTCCCCTCCCCCCAGGATCGCCGGCGCCGACAAGTAGTAATCCAGCAGGTCGGTGAGCGCTCCCTCGTTCTCCGGATCAAGCTCGACTGCCCGCTCGAACGCCGTTTTCGCTTTTTTGGCTAGGCCCCCGGCTTTTATAAAGATCACCCGCTCAGCCCGCCGCCAGTAGGCTTTTCCCAGCCAGTGCTCATACCTGGAGACCGACGGGGCGGCAGCGGCCGCCCCCTCGAACAACTGGATAGCCCCCTCGTATTTCTCGGCGCTGTAAGCCTGCAAACCCTGCGAAAACAGCTCCGCTGCATCCTCCGCGAAGACGGGTACAACCAGCAGGATCACGCAAAGACGCAGTGAGACTCCCCTCATGTGGCCACCTTGGGCCGGACCTTCTGCCCGGCGGAGAAGGAGCGCTCACCAGGCAAGACGACGATCTGGTTCTCATTCAGCCCTTCCAGCACCTGAACCCGGGCCAAATCGTGAATACCCAGGCGCACCCGCCGCCGCGCGATCACGCCGTCAGCGTCGACCACCAGCACCAGGGTCTGCTCGCCTTCCCGGACCACGGCCTCCCGCGGAATGGTCACCGCATTATCGGCCGCCCCGGTGCGAATCTCGACGTTGACCGTCACGTTGGGAAGCAGGCGCTGCAACGGCGTGTCGATGGTGCAAATCACCTCGCCCACCGTACGCGTGCCGACTGTCTCCACCATGGCCGGCAGCCGCTCGACCGTCCCCTGCCAGGAGGTGCCGGGGAGCGCGTCCCAGGTGATGCGCACCGGCTGGCCGACCTGGACTGGACCCAGCTCGGGCTCGTCGACAAGCAGGCGAACCCGGACGGAGTGCATGATGCCGACCCGCCCCACCAGGGCCCCGGCGTCGTAGTAGCCGCCTGGCTTCAGGGCCAGAAAATAGAGGACGCCATCGGTGGGGGCGCGGATCTCGATTTGGCGCAACTGTGTCTCCGCTTGGGTCACGGCCACCTCCGCCTCGTGGATGCGCGCCTGCACGCGCTCGCGATCTTCGGGGCCGAGCAGGGCTTGCCGCTTGCGGTCCAGGGCCGCAAGCTGGGCTTGGGCGCGGATGAGGCGCTGCTGCTGCGCGAGCAGTTCGGCCTTGGCAGCGGCCTGCCGCTCGACCAGTCGCTGCAGCACGGCGACCTCGCGCTCGGCCGCCT
>JACQDI010000544.1 GCA_016201195.1 Acidobacteriota bacterium
GGGCCACACTGGCCGCCGTCGCCCGGCTGCGAGCCGGAGGCGATGTCATTTCCTTCGAGAATCGTTACGCCTGCCGGGACGGTTCCTACAAGTGGCTCCTGTGGACCGCCACGCAGCTTCCTGCGCAGCAAATGATTTACGGCGCCGCGCGGGACATCACCGAGCGCAAGCAGGTGAAACGCAAGCTGGCCCAACTGGTTGACGAGCTGGACACCGCCAAACGCCGGGCCGAAGCGGCGACGCAAGCCAAAAGCGAATTCCTGGCCAACATGAGCCACGAGATCCGCACCCCCATGCACGCCATCATCGGCATGACCGAGCTGGCGCTGGGGACCCGGCTCACCACCGAGCAGCGGGACTACCTCAATACAGCCAAGGACTCCGCCGAGGCGCTGCTCACCCTGATCAACGACATCCTCGACTTTTCGAAGATCGAAGCCCGCCGCCTCGACCTGGATCACCTCGAGTTTCACCTCCGTGACTCTCTGGAAGACACGATGAAGGCGCTGGCTGTGCGGGCCCAGCAGAAAGGGCTGGAGCTGGCCTGCCACATCCAGTCCGACGTGGCCGACAGAGTGGTGGGGGACCCCGGCCGTCTGCGGCAGATCATCGTCAACCTGGTCGGCAACGCCATCAAGTTCACCCCGCGCGGAGAGGTCGTGCTGGGCGTGGAAACCGAGTCGCGCACCGACCACGAGGTCAGGCTCCATTTCGCCGTCAGCGACACTGGCATCGGCATCTCGCCCGAGAAGCGGCAAATGATCTTCGAAGCGTTTACGCAGGCCGACAGCACGACCACACGCCAGTACGGTGGCACTGGCCTGGGCCTGGCCATTTCCTCGCAACTGGTGGAGATGATGGGTGGCAGGACGTGGCTCGAGAGCGAGGTCGGCCGGGGCAGCACGTTTCATTTCACGGCGCGCTTTGCGGCGCCCCCGGTCGCGGCGGCGCCGATGGAGCTTGAAAACCTGCGCGACCTGCCGGTGCTGGTGGTCGATGACAACGCCACCAACCGGCGCATCCTGGAGGAAGTGCTCACCAACTGGCGCATGAAGCCCACCGTGGTGGATGGCGGGCGCCCGGCGCTGGCCGCCTTGCGGAACGCCCGCCAGGCCGGACGACCCTTCCGCCTGGCCCTGATCGACGCCCAGATGCCCGGCATGGACGGCTTCACCCTGGCCCGGCGAATCAAGCAGAGCCGGAGCCTGGCCAGTACTACTCTGATCATGCTCACCTCCGCCGGCCCGAGCGACGCCTCGCGGTGCCGAAAATTAGGGGTGCGGGCCTCGCTGACCAAGCCGGTCAAGCAGTCGGACCTGTTCAATGTGATCGCCACCGTGCTTAGCAAGCAGGCCCGGCCGGCTTCCCGCCCATCCACCGCTCCGGTCGTCCGGCGCGGCGGATTGCGGATCCTGCTCGCCGAGGATAAGCCGGTCAACCAAAAGCTGGCCATCTTCATGCTTGAAAAGCAGGGGCACCGGGTCGCGGTGGCTTCGAACGGCCGCGAGGCCCTGGGCGCGCTGGAGAAATCCCGGTTCGACCTGGTGCTGATGGACGTCCAGATGCCCGTGATGGGAGGCCTGGAGGCCACTGCCGCGATCCGCGAGCGGGAGAGAGCCGTCGGCGGCCACATTCCGATCATTGCCCTGACCGCTGACGCCATGCACGGGGACCGCGAGCGCTGCCTGGCGGTGGGCATGGATGCCTACATCTCCAAACCCCTCCAGAGCGCTGAGCTGTTCTCGACCATCAACCAGGTGATGCCTCGGCCCGCTGGGCCCGCGCCGGCGCTCGACAGGGCCGTCGTGCTCACCCGCCTCGACGGGGACCGCAAGCTGCTTCACGATTTAGCCAAACTGTTCCTGTCCGACTGTCCCCGCATGCTTACCGCGATCCGCAAGGCCGTGACGACCGGGGACCCCGAGGCGATCCGCGCCGGGGCCCACGCGCTGAAGGGATCCGTGGCCAACTTCGCCGCCAAGGGGGCATTCGAGGCGGCATCGAGGCTGGAAATGATCGGCAGGCAAGGGAACCTGGCCGAGGCCGGCGGCGCTCTCGCCTCGCTCGAGATCGAGGTGGCGCAGTTTCGGCGAGAGTTGGCCGCCGTAGCAGGCGTGCGCGCCGCGCCCCGCCGGCCAAGGAGAAACCGATGAAGAAGATCCTGGTGGTCGAGGATGATCGCACCGCGCGTTATCTTCTCAGCCGGACGCTGAAAGCTGCCGGGTTCTCCGTCTCCACCGCCCAGGACGGGATGCTCGGCCTTCAGCAGTTGCGCAAGAAACACTTCGACCTGGTCCTGCTCGACGTCTGGATGCCGAAAATGACCGGCCTCGAGCTGCTGGCCCAGATGCGCGTCGAGGGCAAGCATCCCAAGGCGGTGGTGATGACCTCCGACCAGACTCCGGAAACCCTGCTGCGGGCGATTCGCGAGCAGGCCTATCAGTATCTCAGCAAGCCCATCGATCCCAAAGCGCTGGTGAGGCTGGTCAAGGATGCCTTGGCCGCCTCTGCCGCGCCCCCGATCGAAGTGATCTCGGCCAAGCCCCACTGGGTGGAACTGCTGCTGCCGTGCGACATGGGCACCGCTGAGCGCATCCAGAGCTTCATGGCCCACCTGGACGCCGACCTCTCGGACGAGGTTCGCGGCGCGATCGGGCAGGTGTTCCACGAGATGCTTCTCAACGCCATCGAGTGGGGCGGCAAGCTCGACCCCAACCGCAAGGTGCGGGTCTCGTATCTGCGCGCCAAACGCATGCTGCTCTATCGCATCGCCGATCCCGGCCCCGGCTTTAAAATCGAGGATCTCGACCATGCCGCCATCAGCTACGAGCCCGACCAGCTCATGGAGCATGTCGGCGTCCGCCAGCAGAAGGGCATGCGCCCCGGCGGCTTCGGCATCCTCATGGCCCGGGCCATGGTCGACGAGCTCATCTACAACGAAGCGCACAACGAAGTCGTGTTCGTGAAGTACCTGGACTAAAAGCCATTTGGTGATTTGGTGATTTAGAAACCCGCTATGCCAACCAATTTCTATGCCCGGCGGCTGACCGGGAAAGTCGCTATTGTCACCGGAGCGTCTCGGGGGATCGGGCGGGCTATTGCCGTCCGCTTGGCCCGGGAGGGGGCGGCGGTGGCGGTGAACTATCGCACCCAGGCGGCGGCCGCCGAAGAGGTCGTCGGCGAAATTCGGGACCTTGGCGAGCAGGCCGTTGCCCTCCAGGCCGACGTGGCCGACCGGGAAGCGGCCGGGCGTATGGCCGCCCAAACCCTGGAGCGCTTCGGTCGCATCGACGTGCTGGTCAACAACGCCGGCATCATGTTCCGGAGCGACATTCTGAATTTTAACACCGACGAGTTCCAGCAGATGCGGGCCACCAATGTCGGCGGGGTGGTGCACAGCGTGGCCGCCGTCCTGCCGGCGATGAAGGCGCAGAAGTCGGGCAGCATCGTCAACCTGGCCTCGATTGCCGCCCTGGGCACGGCCATGCAGGGGACCACCTTCTACGCGGCGACCAAGGCTGCGGTGAACATCCTCACCAAGCGCTTCGCCCTGGAGCTGGGATCGTTCGGCATCACCGTCAACGCAGTCGCCCCGGGGTTCATCGTCACCGACATGGTGGCCGCCGGACGGACGCCCGAGGAGCTTGAAAAGCTGCTCGCAACCATGTCCACGCGCAACATGCTGGGACGGAATGGAAGGCCCGAAGACATCGCCTCGGTGGTGGCGTTTCTCGCCTCCGCGGACGCGGCCTTCATGACCGGCCAGATCCTCACCGCCGACGGCTGACGCACGGACTTTCTTTCCCACAGCCTATAATCAAATCGTGGTCCGCCGCGTAGCGCAAACCATCGCTAAGCACCGCATGTTACGTGCCGGCGAACGGGTCGGCGTAGCCGTCTCGGGCGGCTCTGACTCTGTAGCCCTGCTGCGGGTTCTCTGCGAGCTGCGCTCCGAACTGGGCATCCTGCCCGGCGTCGTTCACGTCAACCACGGTCTGCGGGGGGCTGAATCCGACGCCGACGCGGAATTCACCGCCGCCTTGGCCCGCTCCCTCGGGCTGGAGTTTGTCCTTGAGGCCATCGATGTGCGCGGGCCGGGCGAAAACCTGGAACAGACCGGCCGCCGCCGGCGTTATGAATTCTTCCGCGGGCTGGTGGCGGAAAACCGTTTTCAGAAAATCGCTGTGGGCCATACACGCACCGACCAGGCCGAGACCGTGCTGTTTCGCTTTCTGCGGGGCGCGGCCACCGCCGGCTTGGCGGGCATCTACCCAGTGGTCGACGGCTCCATCGTCCGGCCACTGCTGGAGGTCGAGCGGGCCGAGGTCCTCGACTACTTGCGTGCCCTCGGCCAGGAGTGGCGCGAGGATTCGTCGAACCAAAGCCGCGACTTGGCCCGCAACCGGCTGCGCCACGAGCTGCTGCCCCAGCTCGCCCGCGATTGGAATCCATCCATCACTCCGACCCTGGCCCAGCTCGCCGACTGGGCCCGCGATGAAGAGGAGTATTGGCAGGCGCAGATGCAGCCGCTCGCGGAGCGCTGCCTCCGCCTGCGGGGCAGCGCCGTCTACGTGGAGGCCGAAGCCCTCGCGGCGCTGCCGGCGGCCGTCCAGCGAAGACTCCTGCGCCACGTTATCCGCCAGGTGCGGGGCGATCTGCGCGGCATCGAGTTCTCCCATATCGAGCAGGTCCGCGGCATCA